>JBBQRB010000083.1:0-13408 GCA_038215315.1 Pseudanabaenales cyanobacterium | reverse complement strand
CCCTTACTTTTTTTTTTTTTTTTTTTTTTTTTTGGGTCCAATATTTATTCAAAAATTAAAACCCCCCTCCCAATAAAAAAAATACCAATAAAAAAACCATTTTTTGGGGGGGGGGCCCCCCCCCCCCCACCGCTAATCTTTCACTGGGAAAGGAGTATGACTAGTTTTGGTATAAAATACCGCTAAATTCTGTTTACTTGTATGACCGTACCGACAGTCCGCACCCATCAACTGACCAAGCAATTTGATAGCCATATTGCTGTAAATCACATTGATTTACAGATCGAGAGTGGTGAGGTTTATGGACTAATTGGACCAAACGGAGCAGGTAAAACCACTCTAATTCGGATGCTTGCCGCCGCCGAAGAGCCGACTGTAGGTGAGATTTATATCAATGGGATCAGACTATCAAGAGGGCAGAACAACCCCGACCTAAAGCGTCAGTTAGGATATTTACCCGATGACTTTCCGCTCTACGATGATCTAACTGTTTGGGACTATCTTGATTACTTTGCAAGACTTTATTTTTTAAAAGATCCCCTGCGATCGCAAAGGTTGCATCAAGTAATTGAAATAGTAGAACTGGAACAAAAAAGGTATGAGACAATTTCCACCCTTTCAAGGGGAATGAAACAGAGGCTGAGCCTAGCTCGCAGTATTATCCATAATCCGACTCTGCTATTACTTGATGAGCCAGTTTCTGGCTTAGACCCCCTTGCTAGGGTTAAGGTTCGCAATATTATTAAGCTGCTGCAACAGCAGGGAATGACTATTCTTATTTCCTCTCATATATTGAGCGATCTTGCTGAAATCTGTACTTCTATTGGCATTATGGAATTAGGCAATCTAGTTGAAAGTTCTAAACTGCGAGACCTATATGAGCGCAGTAGTCAATTGCAGCAACAATTACTAATCTCGACTCTCGGCAATCTTCAAGATTTACAATCAACTCTACGAAATTCCCAATTAATCAAAGAAGTCGAAATTTTGGCGGGAACAACTAGTGTGCGGGCGGAGTTTGTGGGTAGTCTAGAAGACTGTGCAGCACTACTAAAATCACTCATTGATAGTGGTATCCCTGTCTCCAATTTTCATCGATCGCAAGATACCTTAGAAAATATTTTCTTAAAATTAGGATATAAGCAGACGAGTTAAGACTTGATAAAACCAAAGAAGCTAATTCGCCAACTTCGTGAGCGAATCAGCTTTTTTGGTTTTAGCACTGGTCAGCTAGTGGGGATAAGTGTTGAAACGACTATTTCGTGCCGACAAAAAAGACGCAAATACGTCGATCACGCTTTAACTGTCCAGTGCCTACAGCGCTTTGCGCTTTTGTAAAACCCAGAGAAATTCTTGAAAGTGCCGCTTTGCGGCACTTTCAAGAATTTCTCAGTACCCTTTAAAGCCTCAATAGGCTGTAAAAGGTGTAAATGATGGGAAGCAATGCAAATAGACTAAGGTTTAACTTATGAATTTTTGGGAATGGTACGATCGCAATCTTTTAGCAGCACCAGAAAATAACGTACCGATATACGAATTAGACTGGCTAATTTTAAGGCTTGTAGATTTAGATAAACTTGATTTGAGATTGCGATCGCCTAATATCTCGGCAAAAATTTCACCTGAAGTATTAATTAATCTTGATCGCCTTTGGCAAAAAAGAATCCGCGATCGCATCCCTGTGCAGTACCTCACAGGTTCTGTTATATGGCGCGATTTAGAATTGCAAGTTTCTCCTGCTGTATTAATTCCTCGACCTGAAACTGAATTAATTATTGATATTGTTACTGAGAATTGCCAAGCTAAGATTTATCAAAATGGTAATTGGGTTGATTTAGGTACGGGTAGCGGCGCGATCGCGATCGCCTTGTCACTACTTTTTCCACAAGCACAAATCCATGCAATTGATTGTAGTCAAGCCGCGTTAGAAATAGCAAAAAATAATGCTTTCAAAAATCTGAACCGCGCACTGCGCGGTTCAGATTTGGTGAAAATTCAATTTCATCATGGCAATTGGTTTGAGCCATTAGCCGACTTAAATTTTAAAAATAAACTTGCAGGAATAGTTTCTAACCCCCCATATATTCCTAGCCTTGAAGTTTTAAACTTACAGCCAGAAGTCACAAAGCATGAGCCACATTTAGCACTAGATGGCGGCTCTGATGGATTAGATGCGATTCGAGAATTAGTAAATACTGCACCCAATTATTTGATTTCGCATGGTTTCTGGATTGTTGAATTAATGTCTGGTCAAGCAGAAATAGTGCGATCGCTACTTGTAGATAATGGTTGCTATACCAATATTAAAATTCATCATGATTACTCAGACCTTGAAAGATTTGTATCTGCTGAAAGAATATAGTTGTGGCAGCTAAAGTTCCAAATGTCATTGCACCGCAATGACATTTGGAACTTTAGCGTACTTGGTATCTAGCGGCTTCAGAAATCACAGGTATTTCCGCATATTCTCCCCTTGCACATTGAAACATACAGTATAAGGCTGCGGCATTGATGCCAATAAATGTCGCATTTAATAAAATTTCTAGTACAAAAAACAAAAAAGATAGTTGACCAATCAGACTTACTATTACGCCCACAAGAATAACAATTATATCTAGCAGCAAAGCTTGGATAGCATTAAAACGGATAAACTGACTGACTTTATAGCTTCTAACTACAAAGAAAAATATACTAAACCAAACCACAAGGCGGATCGAAATAAAATCAATAATTGATGTTGATAATATTCTATCTAATATCAAAGCTGGCTCAAAAATTGTCGCTAAAACAGGAATTTGCCTAAACAGCGATATGTTGCCAAATGCAACTACAGAAGCGATCGGTAGTAGATAAGGCAAACTGGCATATAGTCGATCTAAGTACTGTGATTGGACATTGCGTGACATAGCTTTTTTTAATCCTAATATTTAAAATATAGTTTTTTATAAATGGATTTGTTTTTCCTACTCCTTTCCCAGTGAAAGATTAGTGGTGCGGCGCTTCGCCCCCCACCACTAATTCTTGGGTTTTAATATCTATTCTTATACTGGGAAGGGAGTACTACATTTCACACTGAAATGATGATGCTTGCGAAAGTGTAGGAATATCCGAGTACTCACCCTTAATACTGTAGTAAATGGCATAACCAGACAAAATCATTGTGCCGATAAATATTGTATTCACTAAAGTTGAACTGATTAACGAAGGTAAGGGTTCAACTGATAGTTGTTGGATTAGTTGAAAGATAAGCTGAACAATGAATAGCATTATTTGCATCAGTAGAGCTTGCATCGTGTTAAACCGAATAAAGTGTGAAATACTGGTATCCTTCACTACGAGAAAATACAGACCAAGAAAAAGAAAAAATTCACCTGTTAAACCCAACACAGGTATTAAAGGAAAAGTCATGACGTTTGCATAAAACCAAATCAGTGGGGTAAATGGCAATACGAGTATTGGAAACTGCTGAAACAGCACACTTCCATAAATAACTGCTGCCGACATGGGGAGAATGTAGGGCAAGCAACTGTAAAAACGATCCAGAGGTGTTGTCGATTGCTGCCATGTCATAGCTTGTGTCCTAATGGGTATGGAGTCTTTAGAATAGTTATAAGTTAAAACCCTTACTGGGCTTTGGTTTTTAATTCACAAAAGAGTTTATTTGCTTTTGCGGATCTGTATTACAGAGTATTACAAAACATTCCAATTTTAATTTTAGCCTACCTAAATCATTTGTATAGCAGCATTCAGTCTTGTTAGAACACAAAACCAAGAAACGAGCTGCGGTGCGAAGCGCCACAGCTCGTTTCTTGGTTTTTAATTTGTTTTAGGACACTTGGCGATATCTGTAGATTTTAGGAGCTGTATTTCATTTAAACTTGCTCAAGCAAGGTTTCTTCAGGTTGCCAAATTTGGCTGATGCGATCGCAAAACACTTGAGGTTAAAGTTAATGAAATTTTAAATCTCAATTTTGCTATTTAAAAATTTTACCTCACCTTAAATCAGAGTTTAAGTAAGACAATTCTTAAATTCTATTTTGTTTGAGATGTGATAACCTGACGAAATAATTGTGTGAGGAAGCAAATGTGAATCAATTAATCAAGCGATTATCAAAAGAAACCATTGAGAAAAATGTGCAAATTGCTACTACTTTTAATGTTTCTTGTGTAGCTGTATTGGCGATCGCCACTTGCTTCATTGATGGTACAAATGCAGCTCCTAAAGCTCCTCAACGTGGAGCGCAAACAAATCAAGTACTACCTTTATCTCAGTCATCGACAAGCTCAAGCAAGTCAAAACCAAAACAAAATACAGAAACCACTGAAGTACTGATCCCTGTTAAGAAGATTTTAGTTGTCGGCAGCTCAATTCTTAGTGAAGCCGAGATTAGCAAAATAATTGCCCCCTACTTACAAAAATCTCTAACCCTCGAACAAATCCGCGCGATCGCTGATCAGTTCACCCAAATTTATCAAGAGCGTAACTACATCACTTCCCGAGCCATCCTTCAGGCTCAAGAAATTAATGATGGAGTCGTAACTATCAAGATTTTAGAAGGCACGTTAGAACGAGTTGATATTCGCAGAGCGGGTGATGTTGAAGGAAGGTTGAATGACGATTATCTAAGAAGTCGTGCTTTACTTGCTGGCGATAAGCCGATTAACTTCACTCGCCTCGAAGAAGAATTACAATTACTACGTTCTAACCCTCTGCTCTCAGATGTCAGGGCTAATCTTGCTGCGGGTTCAAGCCCAGATCAAAGTGTTCTGCAAATTACTTTTTCTGAAGCAAAATCTCTCAATATAAATCTGTTTACTGATAACTACGGCAATGTCTCATCAGGAATCTATCGTGCTGGGGCAAGCCTACAAGAGCTGAATCTAACTGGTATTGGTGACTCAGGGTTTATCAGTTACATTCGCTCAGGTGGAGCCAATAGCTATGCACTAGGCTATCAGTACCCCCTAAATCCGACAGGTGGAACTTTGAGCTTAAATGCTTCGATTAGCGATAGTCGAGTTACTCAACCTGAATTTGCTAGCTTAAACATTGCCACTGACTCTCAAGTTTATGAGATCGCCTATCGACAGCCCGTAATTCGATCGCCAAGGGAAGAACTGGTATTAGGCGCATCCTTTGGCTTTGAAAACAGCTCCTCATCTGTCAATGGACAACCCTTCAACTTTCAAAATCAAGCTCTTGATGATGGGCGATCGCAAGCCAGAGTATTAAAACTAACCCAAGACTATGTCAACCGTGATAGCGTTGGCGCTTGGGCTTTTCGCTCTGTGTTTAGTGCGGGCTTAAATATTTTGGGAGCAACTATTCGTACTGATGGCTCCCCCGATGGGCGCTTTCTCTATTGGACTGGTCAAGCTTTACGTGTGCAGCGCTTAGGAAGCGATCGCGATACCTTAGCATTTTTTAGAGTTAATGCCCAATTTACAGGCGATCGCTTGTTATCTCTCAATCGATTTAGCGTTGGCGGTCCCCAATCAATTCGGGGATACCGTCAAAATCAAAATACTGGAGATAATGGTATTCAAGCTTCATTAGAAGTTCAGTTTCCTATCGTAAGAGACGATAACGGTTTAACAACCATCAAGTTACTCCCATTTATCGAGGCAGGCTCAGTCTGGAATAACCGCACGTCAAACCCTATTCCGCAAACCCTATTTAGTGTTGGTTTAGGTGCTGTTTATCAACCACTTCGCAACCTCGCTTTTCGAGTTGACTTTGGCATCCCTCTAGTCAATGCCAACAATTCTGGCTCTAACTTACAAGATTCAGGCTTATATTTTTCCGTCAATGGCAATTTCTAAATAGTTACTCCCTTCCCAGTATCAAAATCCGCATTTAAAAACCAAGAATTAGCGGTGCGGCGCTTCGCGCCGCACCGCTAATTCTTCACTGGGAAGGGAGTAATTAGTGGCGGCGCTCAGCGCCGCCACTAATTACCTCACCTCAATTAAGATTCAGTGGCAGCTATACTACGATTAAAACGTTAAACTTGTTGAATGATTACTCCACTCAAGCGCAAAAGCTTTGATGAACTTATTCCTGCCGTCCCCACATCTGAGCAATACCAATACTATTGGGGAGATAGTCAAAGCGTTTTTCGCCGTGTTGCGATCTCGATCGCTAGCGTGATTATTTTCACGATTTTATACAATCGTGTTCACGAAAATAATCCTAGCAGCTTTGCGGCTTTAGCCATGTTTGTTTGTGCAGCCCTAGGCGGCGTGTACTGGATGATGGAGCCTGTGGCAATGGCAAGTATTCGTAATGCTAAGTTACGCCGATTTCCCTATTGCGGGTTTTGGCAAGCGGAAGTGCTAGATGTTTATATCTCTCAAGAAGTTTTAGCCCGCTCCGAAAAGGTGGATGCGCGGGGAAGAATGGACGTTAGCTATGATGCGGAAAGTTTTTTAAACATCGAGCTAGGTGATGAAACAGAGTTTGTAACTACCTTGCGGTTGCCGATGAAGCGTGAGTTAAAACGCATTCGTCCTGACCAAACAGTCTATATGTTGCTATTTTCCAACGATCGCCGTTTTGGTAGGGTGAGCCGATTGACTTCTGATGCTTATATTCCTCAATACAATCTCTGGGTAGGTGATTACCCCTATTTACGGCGTGATACCTTTACAGACTTGACCAAATATATGTCGAAACGCTCAGAAAGAATGGCCAATGTCGAGCAAGCATAATTAAAGCCCAGAAAGATGTAGCGCACGTGCAGCGCGCGCTACATCTTTCTGGGCTTTAAGGTTTCTTTAAGCACCGTTATTAATTATTAATAAGAGACTACAGGCACTTGCTGTGCGAAATCGGCATCGCCAACTTCGTGAAAATCAGTTTCACCAAAAATCGCCGCCTCAAACTTATAGTGCTTAAACTCCAAAACATTACCCGAATGATCCGCCAAGAAAAAAGTGCGATGTTCTAAGGGCGTATCTACAAATCGAACTTTGGGTTTTTGATAAAACTTAAGTCGCTTATCATGTACCTTCTCCAATAAAGCCATCCAGTTATTTTCTGAATAAAAGACCAGTCCAAAATGACGTGGATAGATGCCCCGTTGAGCATCAATATCCTCATGGACAACGTGAGCAACTAACTGATGACCATATAGGCTCATAATCAGTGATTCGTTTGACTCGCGCCCTGCTAGACAACCCAGCCCATCAATGTAAAAAGCCTTGGTACTGGCAATGTCTTTAACTGGAAATGCGAGATGAAAGAGGATCTTGGTCATGGTGCAGTATTCTCTAGCATGAGTTTGGTGCGCTTGAGTTTGTCAGGAACCTCAATGGGATATTTTCCTGTAAAGCAGGCTGTGCAAAAATGCGTCGTATCAATCTTTGTCGCTTTTAGCATCGCATCATGACTGAGATACGCCAGTGTATCGACCTCAATCTGCTCAGCGATCGCCTCGACAGACTTTTGAGCCGCAATTAAGTGATCTTGCGAATCCGTATCGATACCATAGAAGCAAGGGTGAGTAACGGGTGGGGAAGAAATACGCATATGTACTTCTATTGCACCAGCTTCACGCAAAGCCCTTACTATTTTACGACTCGTAGTTCCCCTTACGATAGAATCATCAATCACAATTACCCGCTTTCCTTGCAACACATCCTTGAGTGTATTCAGCTTCATGCGAATGCCAGATTCTCGCATCGCTTGGGTTGGCTGAATAAAGGTTCGCCCCACATAACGATTTTTAATCAAGGCTTCTCCGTAAGGAATTCCTGACTCACGGGAAAACCCAATCGCCGCAGGGATGCCCGAATCAGGTACGCCGATCACAATATCAGCATCTATAAAACTTTCCTTGGCTAACTCCCGACCAATGCGTAGCCTATAAGTATAGAGGCTCTCATCATGCACAACACTATCAGGTCGCGCAAAATAGATCATCTCAAATACACAAAGTTTTGGCTTCGGCTCTTCCCATTGCAAGGACTGAATCCCATTTTCTAGGGTAATAATTACTAACTCGCCTGGTAAAACTTCGCGCACATACTCAGCACTAATAATGTCCAGTCCACAGGTCTCTGAAGACAAAACATAGGAGCCTTCGACAGTCTTGCCAATCACTAGAGGACGAACTCCGTAAGCGTCTCTCGCCCCTGCGATCGCATCGGGCATTGCCATAACTAAGCTAAATGCTCCATGACAACGACGTAAAGCCGCAACGATCGACTCTTGCCAATCCTTACCTTCGGCAACGGCTTCCCCAACCGCAAAGGCAATTCCCTCAGAATCAGTGGTGGACTCGAGGGCATGACCTTGAGCCGATAGCTCCGCTCGCAGATCAGTCGCATTTACTAAATTACCGTTATGCGCTAAGGAAAAATCTCCAAGTCTTGTATTAACTACGATCGGCTGAGCGTTGCAGACTTTACTAGAGCCTGTGGTCGAGTAGCGATTGTGACCTATTCCCAAAGCCCCTTTCATTTCGGCAAGGATAGTTTCACTAAAGACCTGTGCAACCAGCCCCATCGCCTTATGAGTGTGGGTTTTACCATGCTCATTGTAGACCGTAATTCCTGCTGATTCTTGACCTCGATGTTGCAGGGCATAAAGCCCAAAATATACAAGTTTAGCAACGTCCCCCTCTGCTGCTAGCACTCCAAAAACACCACAAGCTTCCTGTGGCTTATCCAGTTCGTTATTAATAAAATTATCAGGTTCTTCAGTCATCTCATCAGCAAAAATAGGATGGTCAGAATGTTCTGGTGACATAGGAGTTATCAGCAATACTTTAGGTTTGGCTAATCACAAAAGCCCATGCTTAGATCGTACCAGCGTTAAGCATTTCTTAACCAAATTCAATAAATTAGAGCCTAGAGATGAAGATGATTTCACATGATAGCGCCATCTCTTTTCTAGGTTTTATTTTGTCCTTCTGCCCTGTAAACTTAATTACGAGGTTGTGTAACAAGGCACAACTAGCTTAGATTTCGCTTTCTATTTCTAGAAGATTTCTAGAATGTAGCAAAAAGATAATAGTTATAAAATTTAGATAAATTAAGGATTCCTACGCATGGATAACACAATTAGCCTTGAGATTATTGAGGTCGTTGAACAAGCAGCGATCGCATCTTCTCGCTTCATGGGCTTGGGTAAAAAAGACGAAGCTGACGAAGCCGCCGTTGAAGCAATGCGCGAACGCATGAATAAGATCCATATGCGTGGACGTATCGTGATCGGTGAAGGCGAAAGGGATGAAGCACCGATGCTATACATTGGCGAAGAAGTTGGTATTTGCACCCAGTCTAATGCAGCAGAGTTCTGCACCATTGAAGAGTTGCAAGAAATTGATATCGCTGTTGACCCTTGTGAAGGGACTAACCTCGTTGCTTATGGTCAAAATGGTTCGATGGCAGTTCTCGCAATTTCTGAGCGTGGTGGACTATTCCAAGCGCCTGACTTCTATATGGACAAACTCGCTGCGCCTCCTGCCGCTAGAGGTCATGTTGATATCCGCAAAAGTCCCACCGAAAACCTAAAGATCTTGTCGGAATGTCTAAATCGGGCGATCGATGAGTTAGTGGTCGTTGTTATGGATCGTCCTCGTCACAAAGCTTTGATCTCCGAAATTAGAGCCGCAGGCGCTCGTGTGCGTTTGATTACCGATGGTGACGTGTCTGCCGCAATTTGCTGTGGTTTTGCTGGTACAAACATCCATGCTCTCATGGGGATTGGGGCTGCTCCTGAAGGTGTGATCTCGGCAGCCGCCATGCGTTGCTTAGGTGGACATTTCCAAGGTCGCTTGGTCTATGATCCTGCTGAAGTCAATACTCCTGAAAGTGCTAAGTGGACTCGCGAGGGCAATGTTGCCCGCCTAACTGAAATGGGTATTACCGATCCTGACAAGGTTTACAACGCTGAAGATCTCGCTTGCGGCAAGAATGTTTTGTTTGCAGGTTGTGGCATTACCCCTGGTACTTTGATGGAGGGTGTTCGCTTCTTTGGTGGTGGTTGCCGTACCCAATCTTTAGTGATTTCTAGCCAATCAAAGACTGCTCGTTTCGTAGATACGATCCACTTGACTAGCGACAGTCCTAAAGTTATCAACTTGCGCTAAGTATCTTGAAAGCGTGGAGAGCGAAGCTCTTCGACACTAAAAAAGCAGGGGGCTGAAGCTCCTTGCTTTTTTATAGCCATAGTTAGTCTTGTTAGGATACAAAACTAGAAGACGAGTTGCGGCGCGAAGCGCCGCAACTCGTCTTCTAGTTTCACACTTGGCGAGAGCTATAGTTAAGGAAAGTTAAGGAGTAATAAGTACCTACTACATTGGTATCTATGTGCTGATAAGCTCTAGCAATAACATAATCATTTCTAGTCCAATTCTTAAATAAGAAACGCATTTACGATATGAATATTGCAGTTGTTGGCTTGAGTCACAAAACGGCGACTGTAGAAGTACGCGAAAAGTTGAGTATTACCGAAGACCGTATGGAAGCGGCGATCACTCAACTGATGAGCTATCCGAATATTGAAGAAGCTGCGATTTTGAGTACCTGTAACCGCCTCGAATTGTATGTGGTTACTAGCGAATCTGAAGGTGGTATTCGCGAAATCATGCAGTTCTTATCGGAATTTAGCCAACTACCTCTACAGTTCCTCCGCCGCCATCTATTTATTTTGTTACGTCAAGATGCAGTTACGCACTTGATGCGAGTGGCTTCAGGTCTAGACAGTCTGGTATTGGGTGAGGGTCAAATCCTTGCTCAGGTCAAGCATACTCATCGATTGGCTCAACAACATAATGGCGCAGGTCGTATCCTCAACCAACTATTTAAAGATGCGCTATCAGCAGGTAAACGGGTACGCACGGAAACTGAAATTGGAACTGGGGCAGTCTCGATCAGTTCGGCGGCGGTGGAGCTTGCCCAGATCAAGCTGCAAAATCTGTCAGACAAGCACACCACAATTATTGGTGCAGGCAAGATGTCGCGCCTACTGGTGAAGCATTTAATTTCTAAAGGCGCACAAAAAATTGCGATCGTTAACCGATCGCGCAAACGTGCGGAAGAATTGATCAAGGAATTTGAAACTAGTGGTGCGGAGTTTGATATTCGCCCTCTAGAGCAAATGCTTGATTGTGTGGCAATTTCGGATTTGGTATTTACTAGTACGGCTTCGACAGAGGTGATTATTAGTAAGCAGCATTTACTAGAGATCGCCGCAAATCATACGGGCTTGACCCTTATTGATATTTCTGTTCCTCGCAATATTAGCTCCGATGTTAACGACTTGCCTAACACCAAAGCCTATAACGTTGATGATCTTCAGGCTGTTGTCGCTGAAAACCAAGAAAGTCGCCGTCAAATGGCGATGCAGGCTGAGATTTTGTTGGAAGGCTGTGTCGCTGGTTTTGATCTGTGGTGGCGATCGCTAGAAACTGTCCCCACGATCAGCAAGCTGCGTCAAAAAATGGAAATCATCCGCGAACAGGAAATGGAAAAAGCACTATCGCGCCTCGGCAATGACTTTGCGGACAAGCATCAGGATGTAATCGAGAGCATGACTCGCGGCATTATTAATAAAATTTTGCATGATCCAATGGTGCAGTTACGCGCTCAACAAGACATCGAGACTCGCCGCCGTGCGATGCAAATGTTGCAAGTACTGTTTGACCTAGATTCACCCTCTAGTCAATTCAAAGAAGGTTAAGACAAAAAAGCCGCCATGAGGCGGCTTTTTTGTGGCTATTGCCAAAAATCAATGCTTAAGATGGTGTCAATATTTCGATCAAACTGCCATTGATCGGGAAATTCAAACTGGGCATAGTCATCACGAACTTTCTCTAAGACAAATTCCCATTCAATATCGAAAGACTCATCCCATATAATCTTTAGGCTAGGAGTTTCTTTAAGTTCGCGCTTAATCTGGCGGCGTTGTTCTCTAATCGTGCGTTTCCAGCCATTATATTCTTGGGGCATATTCACATATAGGCGCTTCAGTAAATGTTCGAGTAAAGTTGCTAAGCGCTGTTTTAATTCACGTTTTGCCGATCGCCCCAAATCTTCAATCTCCTCGATCAAGTTATCAATATCAATACTGTCAAAATCCTTAGCTTTTAATTTTGCAATTACATCTTGAGTCCACAGTAAATAATCGGATTCGTAGAGCGGTTTTAGAGATTTCACAACTGCGATCGCTTGAGTCATTAGATTAGCTCCTACCCATGAACATATAGGTAATCACGATTAATCCCTCTCATTATAAAATTAGCAAACTTCGATTTGTGTCTCTTTTGCTGATCTATTTATTAGCATCACATAAGAACCTACATTTTAGGGAAGATGAGATTTATCTACTTTCCTAAATTTCGGAAATCCAAACGAATTGCCCAACGAGCCGCCGCCGCAAATTTTGCATTGTCAAGAATAGCTGCATCTATTTGCTCTTGGGCTTCCTTAACAAGTCTTGCCAACTCTGGGTCTTGAAATTGTGAAATATCTATTTTTGACAAATCGTATAGCGTTTGCAACTTCTTTAAATATCCAAGTCTATCTTCAGGAAACGCTCTATCATCTGAATTTAGTTGCAAGGCATCAATCGTAACTTCACCTCTAAGATTTCCGTCAATTGCATAGGCTTCACTACCCCGAAAGCCGATGAAGTCTTCGGGATTTTCTTTGCCACAGTCTATAAACAATGGCTGTTCTTGCTTAATATTTTGCTTGTGGCTGGCAACTCTATCATTTGGGTTTTGAAGTGGGAATAAATTTTGTTTGTGTCTTTGGTTACATCCAGTACAAGCAAGGTAAAGGTTTTCCCATTCATAAGCCAGCCAGTAGTAACCTGTATATTGCAATGGCTCACCTTTTGCTTGCTGATAGGCTTGCTTAGGGCGAAAATGCTCCACATCGCCATCAATACCAACCTTCCGTTCGCAAAAACAGCATTTTTTGTGTTGGGCTTTTATGAGAGCTTTCTTAACGGTTTCGTGAGCATAGATCAACCTGTTAAATTCAAATTTCTTTTCTCCTGCTTGATAAGCTGAGGGATTACGAGAATATGATGCACAATGGGATCGGCGCTTTTTCTTTCCATCTATAGCTAGTTTCTCTGGAGGTGTTGTAGGTTTGTGAATACGAATCACTCAACTTTCTCCGTAACTGATTTCTCTAATAACTTTGCAGCCCGACGAATTATATCCATCGCCTTAATATCTTCTACGTCTTCTGCGGTCGGTATAGCACCAATTTGTTCTTCTAATCTATCTAATTCTGCTTGGTCATCTTCAGAAATATTTGCTTGAGTCAAAATTTCTTTTCGGCGCTTTAGCCAAGGTTCAATTTTTGCTGGTCGGGCTGATGGCATTTCAAAAACGCTGGTCAGGACTTGATCGACACGCCAATTTTCAATAATTTCTGGATCGTTATC
>JBBQRB010000082.1:0-13478 GCA_038215315.1 Pseudanabaenales cyanobacterium | reverse complement strand
TAATCATATTAGTAACATTTTGACCAAAACCAAGACTGACAATCGAGTTTCACTAGTGCGCTGGGCTTTGCAATGGGGGAAGGTATGTATTGACGAAGTTAATTGTTGCATCCTTGGCAATCAACCAATTAGCAAGGTTTTGGATGCAAAAGAGTTGGGGCAGGAATTAGAAAGTGCTTAATGGGCAGTTAGCTGTTAATCGTAGCAAGATTACTTATAATCCTGACATTGCCCTAGATATGTATCGAGAATTAGCATCACATCTTGAGCAAATTAAGGATGTTAATGCTGAATTATTTTGGCAAGAAAGCACTGAATTTAGTTATCTAGGTAGTCAAATTGGTGGGATGTGGTTGACTTATCCGCATTCAATCCCTGAGCAATCTCAAGGTTTGATCAAAAAGATTTTGAACCACTATGGGAGTTGGACTTCTGAACCCGATCTAGCCATTACAGCGCCTTGCGCTGCCACAGAACCCAGATAATTTTTTGAAAGTGCCGCGAAGCGGCACTTTCAAAAAATTATCTGTCTTACTCCACAATCAATATTCTCCAGTTTTTTACCTATGAAACTTGCATTCATCATCGATCCGATCGCTAAGCTTGACCCTGCTCACGATACTAGCGTGGCTCTGATGGAAGCAGCTTGTCGTAGGGGAGATGAAGTTTTTACTGCCAATATGAATAGCCTTAGCGTCAAGGACAGCAAGGCATGGGCATTTTTACAACCGACTAAAATCCATCCAGTGCCATTAGTTGATGGCAAGTGGCAGGTTCCCCAACCTTGGTACGAAGTTAGTCAAGGTGAGTTTCAGCCGCTAGAAAATATGCAGTTTGTGTGGATGCGTCCCGATCCTCCTGTCACTACCGAATATCTCTACGCTACTTACATTCTTGATTATGTCGAAGCCTCTAAGACGAGAGTACTCAACTCGCCCCATGGCATTCGGGCTGCCAATGAAAAAATGTATGCCCTGCAATTTCAAGGCGCTATCCCCAAAACCATCGTCACTGCCGACAAAGGCACGATCATCGATTTTGTGGCTGCTGAGGGTAATGCGGTGATGAAACCTCTGGGCGGTAAGGGTGGCGAAGGAATTTTATTTTTAGAAACAGGCGATCGCAACATTAATTCATTGATCGAAATCAGCACTAATATCGGCAAAACCCCAGTCATGGTGCAGGAATATCTCCCCGCCGCCCAAGATGGCGACAAGCGGATCATTCTCCTCGATGGCGAACCGATTGGAGCCGTGAACCGAGTCCCAAAATTGGGCGAGTTTCGCGGCAACATGGCAGCAGGTGGGAGGGCCGCCCAGATAGACATTACCGATCGCGAACGGGAGATCTGCACTCAGCTTGCTCCAACCCTCAAGGCTGATGGTCTAATGTTTGTCGGCATTGATGTGATTGGTGGCTATCTAACTGAAGTTAATGTGACTAGTCCCACGGGTATCCGTGAAATTGATCGCCTTGATGGTGTGTCCTTAGGCGATCGGGTGATGGACTGGCTAGCTGCACAGCTTTAACTTATGGCTAATTCGGTAAACCGAAGCCCGTATATTCAACAGTCGAGTAATATGTAATATGTATTCCAAATCGTATTAAAGATCACGTTTGGCGCAATCCCTGATTTAACTGCATTCGGTAGCTATGTTTAACCTAAAAAACCTGATTGGCGATCCTAATAAGCGCAAGCTTGACAAACTCCGTCCTGAAGTGGCTCTCATTAACTCACTAGCCTCAGAATTAGCGGCGCTGAGCGATCGCGAACTGCAAGAAAAAACAGGAGAATTCAAACAAAGGCTCGAAAAAGGTGAACTACTGGATGACCTTTTGCCAGAAGCCTTTGCTGTCGTCCGTGAAGCTGCTACCAGAGTCTTAGGGTTGCGCCACTATGATGTCCAAATGCTTGGTGGCATGGTATTACATCGTGGCGAGATTGCCGAAATGAAAACAGGGGAAGGAAAAACTCTCGTAGCAACCTTGCCTAGCTATCTCAATGCGCTCTCTGGTAAAGGCGTTCATGTAGTTACCGTCAACGACTATCTCGCTCGCCGTGATGCGGAATGGATGGGGCAGGTACATCGTTTTTTAGGAATGTCGGTCGGCTTGATCCAAAACTCAATGGAGCCAATCGAGCGCCGCAGAAATTATGGTTGTGATATCACCTATGCCACTAACAGTGAGCTAGGCTTTGACTATTTGCGCGACAACATGGCAACCAGCATCGAAGAAGTGGTGCAGCGTCCCTTTAATTTTTGTGTGATTGATGAAGTTGACTCAATCTTGATTGACGAAGCTAGAACACCTCTGATCATTTCAGGAATGGTGGAGCGTCCTACCGAAAAGTACTTGGGTGCAGTGAAAATCGCTGAGCAACTGCAAAAAGAGACCCATTACGAAGTTGATGAGAAACAGCGCAACGTAGTGATGACCGATGAAGGTTTTGAGCTTGCCGAAAATCTTTTGGGAGTTACCGATCTGTTTGATCAAGCTGATCCTTGGGCGCACTATGTATTTAATGCACTTAAAGCTAGAGAACTATTTTTACGCGATGTCAACTACATTGTCCGTGATGGTGAAGTCACGATTGTGGATGAATTTACAGGTCGCGTCATGCCTGGTCGCCGTTGGAGTGATGGTTTGCACCAAGCGATTGAGGCAAAGGAAGGCACAGACATTGAGAATGAAACTCAAACTCTTGCTACAATCACCTATCAAAACTTCTTTTTACTCTATCCTAAGCTGGGCGGTATGACTGGTACTGCCAAGACTGAAGAGGCAGAACTTGGTAAGATCTATAACCTCGAAGTTACGACTATGCCCACTAATCAAAAGAGTGGACGCGGTGACTGGTCAGATGTGGTCTATAAGACTGAAGCCGCCAAATGGAGATCCGTTGCTGAAGAATGCCGTGAAATGCATGAAGCTGGTCGTCCTGTGCTGGTGGGAACCACTAGTGTAGAAAAGTCAGAGATTCTCTCCCGACTTCTATCAGAAAAAGATATTTACCACAATCTGCTCAATGCCAAGCCTGAGAATGTGGAGCGGGAAGCAGAAATTGTCGCACAGGCAGGGCGCAAAGGTTCGGTAACGATCGCCACAAATATGGCGGGTCGTGGTACTGACATTATCCTTGGTGGTAATGCTGACTATATGGCGCGTCTCAAGGTGCGAGAAAGCTTTATGCCAATGATCGTGCGCCCTGAAGACGATGATGACTTTACTAATGCTGGGCAAAGAATGTTTGGCGATCGCGTCCAAAAAGGACAGGGTTTCGGTACAAGCATTGAAGAGCCGAAGAAGAAAAATTGGAAGGTTTCGGATAGTCTTTACCCCTGCGACTTGTCCAAAGATGCAGAAGTAATGCTAAAGGAAGCTGTTGGATTTGCGGTTGAGAATCTGGGTCGCATGAGCAAGTCAGAACTTGAAGCCGAAGAGATGTTGGCTGTTGCTTCTGAAAAGGCTCCCACTGATGATCCTGTGATTCAAAAACTGCGTGATGCTTTTATTTTAATTAAGCGGGAATATGAAGAAGTCACCGATGCCGAACATGAAGACGTAACTAAAATGGGTGGACTGCACGTAATCGGCACAGAACGCCACGAGTCCCGTCGGGTTGACAACCAGTTGCGCGGTCGTTGCGGTCGTCAAGGCGATCCTGGTTCGACAAGATTCTTTCTGAGTCTTGAAGATAACTTGATGCGGATTTTTGCAGGCGATCGCGTGGCAGGTTTGATGAATGCTTTTCGGGTTGAAGAAGATATGCCGATTAGTTCGGGTATGCTCACCAATGCTCTAGAAAATGCTCAAAAGAAAGTAGAAACTTACTATTACGACATTCGTAAGCAAGTGTTTGAGTACGATGAGGTGATGAATAATCAGCGCCGTGCTATTTATGCTGAGCGCCGCCGTGTATTAGAAGGCGAAGATCTACGCGATCGCGTCATCGAGTATGCAGAACGGACAATGGATGACATCGTTAATGCCTATGTAAATCCTGAGCTTCCACCTGAAGAATGGAATCTTGTGGCGATGGTTAAGAAGATCAAGGAATTTGTAAATCTGCTACAAGATCTAGAGCCTGACCAGTTAGATGATATGTTCTTGCCAGAAATGCAAGCATTTTTGAGAGAGGAAGTTCGCCGTGCTTATGAAATCAAGGAAGCCCAAGTTGAAGCTTTACAAGTTGGTTTAATGCGTCAAGCCGAACGCTTCTTTATTCTTCAACGGATTGATACATTATGGAGAGATCATTTGCAAGCAATGGAAGCGTTGCGTGAATCCGTCGGCTTGCGCGGATATGGGCAGAAAGATCCTTTGATCGAGTATAAGAGCGAAGGATATGAAATCTTCTTGGACATGATGACTCAAATTCGTCGGGATGTGGTTTACTCACTTTTCGAGTTCGATCCACGCCCTCAAAAGCAACCTGAAACCATCGAAGCCGAGTTTGTATAGCAAAGAGAGAAGTGGCGCGAAGCGCCGCCACCTCTCTCTTTCGGGTTTTGAGTAGCTATCTAAACTCACGTCAAAAGCAGCGTAATATGCCACCTAAAATAACAAAGTGCCGCACGGAGTGCGGCACTTTGTTATTTTAGGTGGCAGTTATCTCATGAAAGTTGCTGTAATCAATGTATCGGTATCCATCATCTCCCATATGAATAACGTCTAGAAAACGATGATCGAACATAATGCTGCGAGAAGTATACATATGCCGAGCATGGATTGTTCCTTCGATAGTCTCATCCACGCCTGTCATTGATACTAAAATTTGAGCTTTTAATCTCTGCATTGTTTCCAAAGTAATGCCATAGAGAGGACTGGTCTCATCAATCGTATGCATCACTGTCCATGACAGCAAAAATACAGGTGAATGATCTCGAACTAGTTTGAGTTCATGCAATCTTCGCATCACCTGTCCTTCTTCGGTAATCTCATCAATCATGAGATAAGTTCTTAATTTAGCCTCAAGAATGTTATTGCGCCGCTCATTGGCAGTCCGAAAGGTAAGCGTAGGAACACCATTGTAATTATTGATAGTAGCAACACGGCTAAACATTACTCGAGTAGAAGATTTGGCAAATCTGGTGAAGGCAATTCCTGTAATTACAGCGAATAACATCAAGCTGGAAATAGACTCTAAAGTCACAATTAGATTGGCATAGAGAGTTTGAGGATTCATCACCCCATAGCCAATCGAAGCAAGAGTTTGCACACTAAAAAAGAAAGCTTCCTGAAAACCAACTTTTTCCACACCCGCGATCGCATTGGGATCTAAAAGATAGAGAACTGCAAATAGAGCATTGAGAACTATATCAATGAGAACTACGATCACCATAAAACCTGTCCAAGGGATCGTCAGCAACAAGTGATATGGATCGCGCACATAGGAGTACCAGTTGTTGGTATCCACAGCCTGTAAAGTGCCATCACGCTGTTCTAGCTTGATTATCGAAGGATTATGCTTACGTTTAATTTTCATATTGTGATCTCGACTATAGCCATAGTCACCAATATTAAGACAAAACTAAAGCCCAAGAGAGAGTTGCGGCGCTCTGCGCTGCAACTCTCTCTTGGGCTTTACAGCGCTTTACGCTCAAACGAACCAGTAAAAATTTTAAAAGGGTTGCGAAGCAACCCTTTTAAAATTTTTACTGGTTCTAATTTGAGCGCAAATTGCTGTAAGCCCTGTCATGCTAGTATAAGCGCCACTTTCTTATACTTATAAACATCTTAAAATGACACAGGTTCATACCTATACAGACCTGAAGCTAGGTCGTTTGGTTAATCGATACAAGCGATTCTTTGCGGATATAGAGCTAGATAATGGAGAGATAATTACAGCTCACTGTGCCAACACAGGTTCAATGACAGGCGTATGTCAGATTGGAAGTCCAGTTTTAGTCTCATTTCACGATAACCCTAAACGCAAATTAGCCTATAGCTGGGAAGCTATCTATCTAGATGGGCAATGGATAGGAATTAATACTAGCCTTCCCAATAGAGTTATCGCACATATGCTCGATCGCCATTTGTTGCCAGAACTAGAAACCTATACAACTGTGCAAAGTGAGGTTGCATATGGCAATGAAAAAAGCCGTATAGACTTTCTCTTAACTAATGATAATCAAGAGGATGCATCACATATTCAACGAACTTATGTGGAGGTCAAGAATACTACTTGGTGTAAGGGAAGTTTAGCGCTATTTCCTGATACGGTGACGACAAGGGGGCAGAAACATCTGCGCGAATTAATGTTAGTGATAGATGGAAATACTAGCTCTGCAATGATCTACTTTATCAATCGAGCAGATTGCGATCGCTTTGCCGCAGGTGCAGAAGCCGATCCTAAATATGCTCAATTACTAAAAGAAGCGATCGCTAAGGGAATGAAAGTTCTAGCCTGTCGATTTGCGATCGAACCAACTCAAATTACATACCTTGGCTTAGCGAAACTTGAGATTAGCTCGGCGAAATAAAACCCAAAACCCAAAGAGCTGTGATGTATGCTGCGCGTACATCACAGCTCTTTGGGTTTAAGGCTGGTGACAGCTATAAAACCCTTGCTGGGTTTGGATTTGAGTAATGTAGAACCAATAAAAAGTGCGACATCATGTGTATGAGTCGCACTTTTTATATGTG
Organism: Pseudanabaenales cyanobacterium; assembly: GCA_038215315.1. Lineage (GTDB taxonomy): Bacteria > Cyanobacteriota > Cyanobacteriia > Pseudanabaenales > Pseudanabaenaceae > Pseudanabaena. The sequence goes on along the minus strand of JBBQRB010000082.1, from coordinate 6,830 downwards.
GATGGTTTGAGGATTTGGCAGACCCTATGCTTACATAAATGGTCTAATAACTTTCCAAACTGTGTAAGGAACCCCAAAACTTAGAACAAACCAAACTGCTAATTCTGCCATATCTTAACTTGGTGCGTGTTAGTTGAGAGTTGCTTTTTGTAACATAAGTCACACATTTCATACTTAGTATACAACAAGGTCTACTTTTACAAAATCTCCATTTGGATGATTTCAGGAATTCTCATTATGAAAATTGATTTTGGGATTTTGCGTAAGTAACTAGGCAAAAGAAACCTTAAAACCCAAAAAGCTGTAGCGGACGCGCAGCGTGCGCTACAGCTTTTTGGGTTTTGGGTTTAATTATGTTTGGCTACTTAGCTTGATAATACTTACCCAAATTATCTCGCCAAACATGACAACTTATGGTAGTCTGTCTCGGCAACGGGGTTACTCCTAAAACAATTAAATAAAATCGTTTCTCACGTAAGGAAGTGATATCTGTGAAAAATCTAAATAACTTAACTAAAATTTTAATAGGACTGACAGCATTAGGATGTGCCTCAGCGATCGCCACACCCGCCGCACAGTCTCAACCCGCCTATGGTAGCTACTTGGGCGTAGGCGCTAGTTTTGGCTTTACTAGTGGTAACTCCAATGTGGGCGAAAGCTCTCGCACTTCGGCGCTAATTGCGGCTCGCTATAAGTTTTTAGAGTTCCCTATTTCCATAAGAACTCAAATCTTGGTTGGCAGCAGTACTGCTGTAGTCCCTACTGTATCTTTTGACGTTCCGTTGAATTTTGATACAGATATCTATATTGGCGCAGGCGTGGCTCTATCTAACACGGTAGATACAACTCCAGTGGGTAACAAAAACAGCTTTGTTGTGCAGCCTGGAATTGATTACACTCTACCTAATAGCAATCTAGTTCTATTCGGCAACGTAATTTTTGCCTTTGATGCTTACCGCAACTCTCCTGGTACATCTGCCACCTCTTTGCAAACTGGCTTAGGTTTGAGATTTTAGATAATAATCAAATCTCTAACAGCAAGAGGCGGCGCAATGCGCCGCCTCTTGCTGTTTGCAAGGAGTGAACTGCGGCGCGAAGCGCCAAAAATGCTAATATTCGTAAAACTGTCGTAGGTAAAAGGATGAGCGCACCAACAGCCACTAAAATCGGACTAAACACCTCACTCCCCAGTATTCGCCGCATTCACGCTACTATTCGCGACAAAAACGAAGTCGAGATCAAATTAATGACAGGGGATCTTCTTAAGGGCAGGATTCTTTGGATTGATGATCAATGTCTATGTCTCGATACGAGTGGAAGTAAAACTGTGATCTGGCAACACGCGATCGCTTTCATCAAGAACTAAAAAGAACGGCGAATTGTCATCACTAATTAACTAAATCTAAAAGCTGTAGCGCACGCTGAGCGTGCGCTACAGCTTTTTGGGTTTTAAGGTTTCTTTTGCCCACATACTTAACAGCGCAAAGCACTGTATTTAGACAATTTTAACTTTGGAGGCAGCTTCTGTTGCCTTTTGACGAGCTTCTGTTACATCTTTCCCTTTGGCTAAGGCAACACCCATACGGCGGTAGGGACGGGAATCAGATTTACCAAACAAACGGATTTCTGTGTTCGGTATCGTAAGGGCTTCGGCTACACCTGTAAAGAGAATATTCTCACTGGTTTCACTAGCCAGAATGACAGCACTAGCAGATGGACTGAGCAATTCGATTGTGGGAATCGGTAAGCCAAGAATTGCGCGTACATGAAGTTCAAATTCATTGAGATTTTGTGAAATTAGAGTCACCATACCCGTGTCATGGGGACGGGGAGACAGTTCCGAGAAAATTACTTCATCTTTTGTGATGAAAAATTCTACGCCGAAAAGTCCTGCGCCGCCAAGTTTATCGGTGACTTTGCGAGCCATGTCCTGCGCGTCTGTGATTTGGGCGGTAGTTAAGCCCACGGGCTGCCATGATTCTTGGTAGTCGCCTCGCTCCTGACGATGCCCGATCGCTTCACAAAATAGAGTTTCTCCCTGCCATTGACGAATTGTTAATAGAGTAATTTCGACTTCAAAATTGATAAATTCTTCGATAATAAGCTTGGCGGTGTCACCTCGCCCACCCGCGATCGCGTAGTTCCAAGCTTTTTCCAGTTCATCGGGAGAGTTGACCACAGATTGACCTTTGCCAGAGGAGGACATGACGGGCTTAATCACATTTGGGAAACCAATTTCGGCAGCAACTATTTTTAGATCATTGAGACTGGAAGCATAAGCATATTTAGCCGTGCGTAATCCCAACTGATTACTTGCTAAATCCCGAATGCGATCGCGGTTCATTGTGAAATTAGTAGCCGCCGCCGTGGGAATGATCGTGTAACCTTGCGCTTCCAGTTCCAGCAGTTTCTCGGTACGGATTGCTTCTACTTCTGGCACGATCAGATCAGGCTGATGTTTTTTGATGATCGCTTCAAGGGCTTCTCCGTCCAACATCGAAATCACTTCTCGAAAATCGGCAACTTGCATCGCGGGTGCATTGTCATAGCGATCAACTGCAATCACCGTATTACCGAGCCGTTGGGCGGCAATAACAACTTCCTTGCCCAATTCACCAGAGCCAAGAAGCATGATTTTTTTCGGTAATGCGATCGCCATTGAATTTACCTCGTAATTTAACAAAATAGCCATTATGATAACGTTTTTAGCTAGGCATTCCGCCATGCCACTAATGCATATAATGCTTTGCGAAAATCCAAAGACATTTAAAAGTGCCGCTGCGGCACTTTTAAATGTCTTTTTGGGCTTTATAACAGCGCAAAGCGCTGTATTACGAGTTTAATTAATTTAGAAGAGGCGCTTTTAAAATAATTAGCAAAGCCCGCCAAACCCCAGCGTCAGTAAAACCCTAATTTCAAACACTTTCATGCCTAAATCTTTTTCGCTCTCTCAAGCCAGCAGTCTTTGGCAAATCTGGCAACAGGCTGCACAGAATCATCCTGATGCGATCGCCCTTTACGATCCCCATGCCAATCCGCCAGTGAGAGTTTCTTACCGTGATACTTTTGAGCAAATTAATGCATTTGGGGCAGGATTGCGATCGCTAGGCATTCAATTTGGCGACAAGGTTTCGTTGATCGCCGACAACTCACCGCGATGGTTAATTGCCGATCAAGGGATTTTGGCGATCGGTGCAGCAAATGCCACCCGCAGCTCTCAAGCTGAACGCAGTGAGTTGCTATATATCATTGAACATAGTGACAGTGTTGCGATCGTTGTCGAAAACCTTGACACGCTGAAAAAATTAGAACCTGAGCTACATAGTCTTCCCGTCAGACAAATTATTTTAATGTCTGACGAAACGCCGCCCGAAGGAGCCTATAACTTTCAGCAATTACTAGCTCTTGGCAATAGCAAAGACATCGGGAATCCGCCAATTCAGCGCGATACTCTTGCCACATTGATCTACACATCAGGCACAACGGCTCGTCCTAAGGGAGTAATGCTCACTCACGGTAACTTTTTGTACGAAGTAGAAGCCGCTCAATCGGTGTTGAAGCTCAAAGTCAATGAAAAAGTACTGAATATCCTGCCAACATGGCATTCTTACGAACGCACCTTTGAATATTTCGTGTTTTCCCAAGGTTGCACCGAGATTTATACCAATCTCCGCATGATCAAAAAAGATCTCAAGGAACAAAAGCCGCATTACATGGTCGCTGTGCCGCGTCTGTGGGAATCGATCTATGAAGGTGCACAGAAAAATTTTCGCGATCAACCTGCGAACAAACAGCGTCTCGTCAATTTCTTCTTCAATATCAGCCATAAATACATCGTTGCCAAGCGCATTGTTCAAGGTTTAAATGTCGAAAATTTCTATCCTTCCCTAGTTGATAAACTAGTTGCACTGCCTGCTGTTATGGCTTTTTGGGGGCTTCACAAACTTGGCGATAAATTGGTTTATCAAAAAGTACGCGCAGCAACGGGCGGACAACTTAAGTATGTTGTCAGTGGCGGTGGCTCGATCGCCGAACACCTTGAAGACTTTTACGAAATAGTTGGTATCGAGATCTTGGGTGGTTATGGCTTGACTGAAACCTCACCGATCACCCATGTGCGCCGCCCTGATCGCAATATTCGTGGTGGTGATGGGCAGCCCGTTCCTCAAACTGAAACCCGCATTGTCGATATGTCTACTCGCGCCGATGTGCCAATTGGTCAGCAAGGCATAGTGTTAATTCGCGGCCCTCAAGTAATGCAAGGCTATTACAAGAATCCTGAAGCCACAGCCAAAGCGATCGATCCACAAGGTTGGTTTGATACAGGCGATCTTGGCTATATCAGTAAATGGGATGACCTAGTAATTACAGGTCGTGCCAAAGATACGATTGTCTTGAGCAATGGCGAAAATATCGAGCCACAGCCTATCGAAGATGCCTGTATCCGCAGCGCCTACATTGATCAAGTGGTACTGGTTGGACAAGACCAAAAGCAACTCGGCATTTTAATTGTGCCGAACTTATCGGCACTCGAAGCGGCGGGCTTAATTCCTGCTGAGTCCAAGTTGGCAGAAATATTGCCAGAGTTAAACAAAGCGGAAATTCGCAATTTTTATCGTGATGAATTAATCCGTGAGGTCAAAAACCGCCCAGGCTATAGCGTTAACGATCGCATTGGCGTTTTCGAGTTCTTGCCTGAGCAATTTACAATCGATAATGGGTTTTTAACGCAAACATTCAAGATTCGGCGCAACATTGTATTTGAGCGTTATCAAGATATTATTGTCAAAATGTTTACCACTTAATTCATAACTAGCGCTTTGCACCTAAAGCACCAAATTTTTGATAGCGCGGCGAAGCCGCGCTATCAAAAATCGGTTCCTTATTGTATGGCGAAGCCCTTATGATTATAAAAACTTAGCAAACTGGAGATAAGTGTGAATTCGATTGATTTTTCTAATCAGCTGTTATTGCGTCGTACCGCCAACATTCAAGTAATCGTGACGCAACGCTGGAAAGAGGAAATGCAGCAGCAACTGCAACAGCAAATTGCCCAAATTGATGCCCAAGTTCAGCAAGTCGATGCCCAAGGCTCTCGCCAAATCAATGAAATTGAGCGTCAAAGCATCAAGCCATTCTCCGCAGAGGTTTCTAATGCGATCGAAGGCATTCGTGCTGAAATGAATCGTGTTAAGGCAGAAATGCTCGATCAAAAAAATCAATTGCTGACTCAGTTAACTCAAGTGCAAACTCTAGAATTAGAGCAAGAAGTTGCCCAAGGTCAACTCGACAGCTATTTCCCTGCTAGCAAAGGCGATAACTTGATTGCTCAAATGCGTGTAGAAATTGTATTGCGCGATGGCATTGTTGAAGACATCCGTACTGGTTTCCCTGCCGTCTAAATTTAAAAGAATTTCGGCGCGTAGCGCCGAAATTCTTTTGGTTACTCACCTTACGCAGAATTTTCTAAGACCCTCACCCCTAGCCCCTCTCCCATTAGGGGCGAGGGGAACCAGAAAACTAATCTGACTCCCCTTCTCCCCTCGTGGGAGAAGGGGTTGGGGGATGAGGGAGGAGCTTCGCTCTGCGTAAAGTGAGTTGGTTATATCCGCCTATTCAATCTCACAACAACATGAAAGTTCTACTGGTTTATCCACTTTTTCCAAAAACATTTTGGTCTTACGAAAAAATCCTAGAGCTAGTAAATCGGAAAGTGTTACTACCGCCGCTAGGCTTGATTACAGTTGCGGCAATTTTGCCACAAGAATAGAACTTTAAATTGGTTGATCGCAATGTGCGCTCAATTACTGAGGATGAGTGGCAATGGGCGGATATAGTAATTTTATCGGCAATGATTGTCCAGAAAGATGATCTCTTGTCCTTGATTAAAGAAGCCAAACGTCGCGGTAAAAAAGTTGCTTGCGGTGGTCCCTATCCCACATCGATGCCTGAAGACCCTCAAGCGGCAGGTGTGGATTACCTAATTTTGGATGAAGGCGAAATTACTTTGCCAATGTTTGTCGAGGCGATCGCTAATGGTGAACCCAATGGCATTTTCCGCACCAGTGAAAAGCCTGATGAAGATAGTTTACAGATGACTAAAAAGTTCCAAAATACTAGGTCATCACTACTTGATTCTGTTGAAGCAATCACCAAAACAGGGATTCGGGTGATGGCAGGTTTCATAATTGGCTTTGATGGAGAGAAGAAAGGAGCAGGCGATCGCATTGTCAGATTTACCGAACTTAAAGGCATTCCTACTACCACATTCGCAATGCTGTAAGCTCTACCCCACACCGCCCTCTGGCATCGTCTGGACAAAGAAGGTCGTCTGCGAACTCAAAATGGGAACCTGAACCAAACCACTTTGATGAACTTCGAGCCAACCCGCCCCGTTGAAGAAATTGCCCGTGAATATGTGGAAGCTTTCTGGGCCTTGTATGAGCCACACGCTTACCTCGATCGCGTTTACAGCTATTTCTTAAAACTCGGCGCACCGAAAGTCAAAGTTGCCGCAAAGCTTCCTAGTTTGCTCGATCTCAGGGCCCTGGCAATCATCGTCTGGCGGCAAGGGTTCAAGCGCGATACCCGTTTTAAGTTCTGGCATCATCTATTCAGCATGATTAAAAAGAATCCTGCGGTTTGGGAACACTATCTAATTGTCTGCGCCCACAATGAACACTTCATGGAGTACCGCGACATCGTGCGTAGTGAAATCGAAGGTCAACTCGCTGACTATTGGAAGGAAGAGGAACGGATGAAAAAGCTAGACAAAGTTGCTGCCTAATTTTGATAAGGCGATCGCTGCTTTTTTATAAAGTAGCGATCGC
>JBBQRB010000081.1:0-13592 GCA_038215315.1 Pseudanabaenales cyanobacterium | reverse complement strand
GTTAGGCTGAAGCTAGGATTAGGTGTTAATTGTTGCATCGTAAAGAGTAAGTAATTACTGAAGTTCAGGTAAATCCTGAATGTAAGCAATGTTACCTGATTGCTTGACAACTTTGCGTTACAAATATCACGATTTCATGGTTGTAAAGAAGGCCCTGCAAACCCTAAAGTTAGTTTTTTGAAAGTCAGCCGCAGGCGTGCTTTCAAAAAAAACTAACTTTTATGACGAGAATTGCTACTCCCTTTCCAGTGAAAGATTAGCGGTGGGGCGCGGAGCGGCGCACCGGAAATGTTGGGGCGAATAAATATGTAAGTTATTAGAATAATTAGCTCAATAATTTCGACAAACGCAGATATATTACTCCCTTCCCAGTATAATAATAAATATTAATACCCAAGATTAGCGTTGCGGCGCGAAGCGCCGCACCGCTAATCTTGGGTTTTAATATTTATTCTTATACTGGGAAGGGAGTAAGATAGCTGCGTTTGTCGAAATTATTGAGCTAATTATGCTAAGAACTGACAGATTTATTCGCCACAACTTTTGCCGAACTATATTTATGGCGACCTGTGCGATCGCTATGAATATGGGAGAACCTGTTAGCGCTCAGTCAGCAATTAATCCTAATCTCAAAATTGGAATTGTGCAGCGCTTTGGGGCAAGTCCGCAGGATAAACTGACCTTGAAAGCGCCAGCAGGGAGTAAATTAACAGTATCTTTTCCATCAGCCGATGGACAAAGCGTTCAGACGACTAGTAGCGATCGCCTAGTTGTGGAAGTTACTAAGCAGACATTCCCTAACTCAGTCCTCGAAGAAAAGTTAGTTTTAAGCAATCACCGTAGTTTTGAGAATGCCGCAGCGAGTGCTTTTCAATGGGCGGAAAAAGGAATTCAAACTGAAATTGCCCAACCAAGACGGTGGCAAGTATGGGCTAAACGGGATGTATACGATTCGATTCTGTTGCGATATCTAATGTTCTATACATTAAGGGCGCAGGGAAACTTGACAGTCCAGATTGATAGGCGCATTCTGCCGCAAAAAACAGTGGCCTCTTTGATTGTGGGAGATTTTCGATACAATCGCGATCGCTTTGATATTAGTAGTAGTTCAGGAATTGTTGAAGTCAGCTATCAAAAAGAGAATAAGCCCGAAATTACTAATCGCCCCTATGCGGGTACATTAAGGCTACAACCCAATGCTCATCAAAATTTTACCCTCGTCAATAATGTTCCTTTAGAAACTTACGTGCGCGGCGTTGTTCCCCATGAAATTGGTTACAACGCTCCCTATGCCGCAGTTCAAGCCCAAGCTGTCTTAGCGCGTACTTACGTATTGGCGAGCTTGCACCGCTTTCAAGTTGATAATTATGAGCTTTGTGCGGATACTCAATGTCAAGTCTACAGGGGGTTAGAAGATACGACTGCCTTAGCCGATCGTGCTATTTCTGATACCAGAGGGTTAGTCCTGACTTACAACAATCGGGTCATTGATGCCCTCTATTCCTCAACCACAGGTGGGATCACCGCCAACTATAACGATATCTGGGATGGTACTCCCCGCACATATTTGCAATCAGTACTTGATCTATCCAATCGTTCTGAAAATCAGCGATCGGCAAACATCTCTGATGACAAAAATTTGAAGTCATTTCTTGACCGTCAAGATGGATTTAACGAAGCCGGTTGGAGAACGTTGAGATGGCGCAAAGAAGGCAGTTTAGAAGAGTTGCAAACATCTCTTAAAAAGTTCCTACGCTTTTCTGGAGATAATACTACTAACTTCAATAAAATCAAAGACTTAAGAGTTTCCCAAAGAGCCGCTTCAGGGCGAGTATTGGCGGTGGAAGTGATCACGGACGTTGGCAAAATCTCCGTAAAAAAAGACGAAATCATTGACGCTTTCGATCCACCTGATAGCACTTTCTTTAGATTAGAACCAATTTATATAAATCAAGTTCTCACTGGATATGCGTTTATTGGCGGTGGCTTAGGTCATGGGGTGGGTATGAGCCAGACAGGTTCCTATAAGCTAGCTCAGATGGGATGGACTTATAACCGCATCCTTAATTTCTATTACACTAATACCCAACTTCAAGAATTACGTCCTGAATATTACAAAAATTTCTAAGCTAATTAAAACCCAATAAGTAAGTGGGTAGGCAAAAGAAACCTTAAAACCCAAAAAGCTGTAGCGCACGCTGCGCGTGCGCTACAGCTTTTTGATTTTGGGTTTAATCATGCTTGGCTACTTAGTAGGGGCTTGCTGAAAAAGCGCCCCAAACAATAATGGTACGGCGCAAAGCGCCGCACCATTATTGTTTGGGATTACAAAGATAAAAATGGCGTAGCCATTTTTATCTTTGTTTTAGAGAGGGAATGTAAGCATATCAGGGAATAAACGATTAGCTTCGATCAGGACACCAGCAGTGATGGTCATCCAGACAAACGCTAAAACAGGAGCAGAGGATAAGAAACCTTTCAATGGAGTTCTCCTTTTGAATAGTTTTAATTGAATATTTTTTAAAGATTAAATACATCTAATTACATCAATGTTTTTGAATAAACCTTGTACCTGAAAAGATCGAATATTAAGACCCTTCAGACTAAGAATAAATTCTTGACAAGATGAAACTAGCGAGGTGAAACCGTAACTTCACTCTCAGGAACTACCAGTTCGCCAGTGGTAAGCTCTTTGATTGCCGCAAGGGGCCATGCAAAGCCAGCAAGCATACACTTAACAGCAAGAGGAACATCAAGAAGGATTTCCTTTTGAGTTGCAGTTGCAGCATCTTTGTGGATGGCAATTAGATAAGCGCGACCAACCCAGCCAATCCAACCAGCGATGTATAGAAACATCAACGCGGGAATAGTGAATTCGCCAGCATGATCTAGACGACCATCGCTAATCAAATGGGGTAAACCATCTTCTTTACCACAAAGCAAGCCAGAGTCAGCGTACTTCGCAAATCTAGCTTCAGTCTGGGCGATTTTACCTTTGAGGTATTCCGCAGGACCACTACCGACAGCGAAGTTTGCTAAACGAGAGTTGTAACCGTCAACTTCTGTTTGCAAGCGAGATACAAAAGCTTCAGAAGAAGCACAGGGTGTCAAGGCATTAAATGAAAACTCTGCGTAAGCCGCAGGAGTTGCAGCAAGGCTAATGCCAAACCACAAGCTAATTATGAGAATGAGACCAAAGAGTCTTTTCATAGACTGACCTTATTTACCTTAGTTAAAGATAGGCAAAAATAACGATATTTTAGTTTGAGAACTTAATCTCAGATCCTATATCAGCGATCGCGCCTTGGTAAAGCAATCTTCACATCCTGTAAAGTAAGTTATTAATTACAGCGTTTTACGCTGGATTAAAACCCAGATAAATTTTTTAATTTTGTTTCTTTCATGCCAATTATTCTTGCGATTGAATCTAGCTGTGATGAAACGGCTGCTGCCGTAGTTAGCGATCGCCTAATTTTGAGTAATGTCGTATCATCGCAAATTCTCACCCATGCTTCCTTTGGCGGAGTAGTACCAGAAATTGCGGCGCGTCAGCACGTAGAGACGATTAACCCCGTGATCGCGCAAGCCTATCAAGACTCAGGTAAGACATGGGCTGATATCGATGGCATTGCGGTGACGACTGCCCCAGGACTAATTGGTTCGTTGATGATTGGCGTGACCGCGGCTAAAACCTTGGCAATGTTGCATAAAAAGCCTTTAATTGCGGTTCATCACTTAGAGGGGCATATCTGCTCATCGTTGCTTGCTGATCCTAGCTTGGAGCCACCATTTCTATGTCTACTTGTTTCGGGCGGACATAGCAGCATTATTTTAGTTAAAGACTATACAGACTATCAGGTGATGGGCAAGACCCGTGACGATGCGGCGGGAGAAGCCTTTGATAAAGTGGCACGGTTGCTAGGTTTGGGCTATCCAGGCGGGCCAGCAATTGACAAGATCGCGATCGCGGGTAATCCCCAATCCTTTAAGTTACCGCAGGGACGCATCCCTGATTTTCCTTACGACTCCAGCTTTAGTGGGCTTAAAACCGCAGTATTACGCCTTACTCAGAAGCTCAGCCCCAATGGTGAACCATTGCCGATCGCTGATATCGCCGCGAGCTTTCAGGCAACTGTAGCCGCAGCTTTGGCTACGCGCACGATTAAATGTGCTGTGGCAAATCATCTCTCGACGATTGTGGCGGTTGGCGGTGTGGCGGCAAATACGGCGCTGCGATCGCTTCTTGAGTCGATGGCAACCGCCCATGACATTCGAGCAGTTTTTCCACCCTTGAGTCTATGTACTGATAATGCTGCCATGATTGGCTGTGCAGGCGCGATCCATCTCGCTCGTGGTCAAGTCTCGTCTATGGATATTGTGACGCGATCGCGTCTCAATATCGAAGAATGTCAAAGCTTGTACGTATAGCTAGAGGCGGCGCGAAGCGCCGCCTCTAGCTTTTGGGTTTTTACAAGTGGCTTGTGCGTTTACATAGTCGATGGAATTACAAGATCTTTCATCGCGTTATGGATATCTTCAGTTAACTTGCGCTTACATTCCTTTGCGGCAGTGCGACTTGATTGATAGGTAGTTAGATGCTTTGAAACGGAAATCGGTTCGGCAACTGAGAGAGTCAACTTGCGATCGCCAAAGCTTAGTGATTCCTTAAATGCTGATGAACTTTGATTGCGCTCAGTGATCCGTTGCAATACGCTCCACATTAGATTTAGCACTTCAATGTAGCGACTAGGGCTAGGGTGCTGCTTTATATAATCATTAGTAACACCAATAAGGCTCTCCGCAATTCGCATATGCCAGTTGCTGTAGCTTGCCTCTAACGCCAGTTGATCCGCAAAACCATGCTCAATTGCCGATAACTTCTCAAGGTTTTCGATGTCATTCCGAAAGATACGATCCCATCCTGCTTGCTCAAGTCGGCGACAGCGATCAATCAATGATCCTTTAGGCTTAATCCCAAAATTCATTTCGGCAACGCTCAGAATATTTTCGGCTAAATTTTGCAGACGGGTTGACAAGTCAAGATTTATATTTTCTTCCCTATTACTGCTTGCAGCATAGTTGCCATAGAACGCTTGGTAATATTCACCAACCCACTGAACTAGATGCCCCCCTAACTCATATAGTCTTTGGTAGCGAGTTTCGGTTGTGATCTTTGGCTTGTTCATCCCGCATTCTTGTTCAATTGTGGTGATCACCTTATCAATCTTGCCCCAAGCTGCACTGGAATATTCATATTGGATGCCCACAGGAATAATTAACATTTCCTCCGCACGCCCTTCCTTGGCTAAGTCCTCGGCAGCCCAAAATCCGATCTGCGCGATGCCAGGCTCTAGCTCGGCAACCGTCTCGCTTTTACCATTTGTGCCACCCTCAGGAGCCATCGATAATGGCGCATCTCCTTGGGTAATTTGTTTACGCATGAGCGTGAGTGCAGGTCGATCTAACTTGCCCCGAAATAGAGAAATTCCACCCAAGGCGGGAAATAGCCAATTTATATAGTCCCCAGCCCATAGCGAAATGCCGCGATCGTAAACAAAGCCGCTATGGGGAGTTTGAGTCAGCTTTATCCCCATTTTGCGAGCTTGCTCAGGGACTGCATAGGTCAGCAGGTACAGCATCCCAAAGGGATCATCTGTAGTAGGATGCCGGAAGGCTAGCATATAGCGAACTTTGCCGTCTTGAAACTTTTTGGTAGCATCCACTAGGCGATCAATATATCTTGTTTCGATCTGATTGATGCCACATTGCCACCGCAACCAAAAGGGCGTTAATATCCGAATGAATTTTAGTATGAATTGATTGATTTTGGGCGGGTGAACATTGAGGGGTGGTTGAACGCGAGTCAGATCTACTGCCATGATTTCTGTTGTTTGTATAGGAATACGAATTAGACACGCAGGTGTAAATTCGTGGTTAATCGAACCAAAAAGGTATTATGTGCGTCTTCTAGATTATGGTACAATCGCGCCCAATTTCGTTTTTTCGATATCTTCGACTGGCAAGCATATGAGACTCCATAGACACACCCCTCTTTCTAGTTTTGCTTTGGGGCTAGTATCTTTGTTTGGTACTAGCATTTGCATAGTTAATCTGAGTGATTTGGCGATCGCCCAGTCTTTCCCGACTAATTCGACCGCCAGCACGACCCAGTATTTGGTGTATTTACCAAATGTATCGAGTCTCCGCAGTGCCAAAGCGATCGCTCCTGATGCGTTTACTAGCCGATTAGATACAGGCGAGCAGGTAGTGCAGTTAGGACGATTTAATAACTTAAACCTTGCCCAAAAGCGTGTTAATCAATTTAGCCAAGCGGGATTACCAGCTCGAATTATCACTGTCCAAAGTAAATTTGGAGGTTTTCCTTCGCCACCTGTTAGCTCAATTCCGCCGATCCCTAATAATTTTCCTCCCTCGTCTGTGCCAATTCCTGTCGAGTCAATCCCTATTCCCAACTCGCGGGTATTTGATCCTCTCCCCGGTGTGCCTGGAAGTGACTTTCCTAATAACTCTATCGAGATTGTGCGATCGCCACAGCCGTTACCTCCTCTGGGGCAGTCATTTCCCTCAACAAACCCAACTGTTGCTGTGCAATCTTCTCCTACTGGTGTGCAGTTGCGTTACTTTGTGATTATTCCGACAGGAATAGTTTCCGAGTTGCAGAGAGTTCAGGCAATCGCCCCTAATGCCCAATTACGTTCTTCTTTTCGTGGCACTTATATAGAAGTGCAAGGCTACCCAGACCGCCCCAGTGCTGAGACGCTCAATTTAACAATTCGCCGTCAAGGTTTTGATAGTCGTGTAGTCTTTTTCTAAAGACTCAAGGATAAAGGCTTTGTAGCTATCCTTGAGTCTTTATTCCTCTTTACGTTCTAATGCTCGCCACCAACGGCTAAGGGGAAAATAAACTACGGGAGACCACAGGCTACTTAAAATAGCTGAACTAAGGGCAATCCTTTGTTGCATAGTCCATACGTTTTCCATCTTTGCACCCATTGCGGTCAACTGAATGGCGTGCATAGTCTCCACAATTACCGCCATCCCAAACACAATCAAGGCGATCGAAATAAAGTCTTCCTGTACATATCGTTGCTTTTGTAAAAGTGAGGTCAGCCCTCCTGCGATCGCTAGCCCTATGACGTGGGTGGGGGCAGTTATCACATCATTGATAGTCATTGCGTCCTGTATCATTCCCAAGGCAATGCCTGCCATCACCGCCAAAATCATCGGTCGATTGACGCTCCAAGCTACTAACCAAATCAGTAACCAATTCGGCGCAATTCCCATCAGGGACATTCCTGGAAATCTGGTATACATCGCTAAGATGCATATCAAAATTGAGCCACTTGTAATTGACCAGTTTAAAAGTTTTCTAGATAGAGAAATCTTACGATCAAGCATTAGTTAAGCGAAATAAGTTTAACTTTTCCTTTGCAGCCTATCGAGGCTTTAAAGGGTACAGGGAAGTCTTTAAAAGTGCCGAGAGGCGGTACTTTTAGAGATTTGTATGGGTTTTATAAAGGCGCAAAGCACTGCAAAAAGTAATCGCGACTAGTCACTAAATTACATATTTTCCTTAAATGGGTAGACTCTTACGTAATCTACAATCCCTAGGGGAGTTGAAAACTCAATAATCGCTTCGGGAGCAGGTTGCTTGTCAAGATTTATCGACTTAATCCGCCCAACGGGGACATTTTCAGGAAACAGAGTGCTGAATTGCGAAGTGTGGACAATATCGCCAACCTTAACATCAGGATCGCGCTCGAAAAAATCTAGAGTGGCTGTATTTTTACTCTGCCCCTTCAGCATTCCGCTATATCGGCTACGACTAACAACTACACCAACTTGGCTATTGGGGTCACTGATCAACAGGATTTGACTGCTATTGGGAGAAACATGGGTAACTCTCCCCACTAATCCCCCAGGAGCGACAGCGATCGCCCCCGCCTTGATCCCATCATTACTACCCTTACCAATTAAGATCTGATCCCACCAAGAGTCGGCTCCACGGCCAATTACCGTAGCCCAAACTCCATTGTCACTGGGGCTTAGCTTCACGCTTAGGAGTTCTTTCATCTTTTGATTTTGGGACTCAAGCTCTGTCAGCCGATAGCGTAGTTCGCGCACTTGGGCATCTTGCAACAATTCCTGTTTAGGGACAATTGCTTGAAAAGGGCGACTAAAAAACTGATAAGTCTCCATGATTACTACACCCTGAGTTTGGCGAATCAGCCACGCCAAACCTATCCCCGTAGTAACAATGGCAGTCTGGAAGCTATAGCGCTCCCACCAACTACGAATCGATTCCATGCAAGACTTACCTTATAAACTTTTTAAACGGCTAGTTAATACACGACCGAGATTCTTGTAATCTTCTAAGACGCGCCCCGCTCCGATAACCACGCAGTCCAAGGGGGCAGGAGCAATGTGGGTAACAATTCCCGTTTCATGGCTAATCAGGGTGTCAATGCCATTGAGCATTGCGCCGCCGCCTGCAAGCATGATGCCGCGATCAATGATGTCGGCGGCTAGCTCTGGAGGAGTGCGCTCTAAAGTACGTTTTACCGCTTCAATAATCACTGATAAGGGTTCACTCATGCTCTCGCGGATCTCTGAGGACTTGACTGTAACCGTGCGAGGTAAGCCAGAGAGTAAGTGTAAACCTCTAACTTCCATGGAAGTTTCTTCCTTAGTCGGATAAGCAGAACCAATTTTAATTTTGATCTCTTCAGAAGTACGTTCACCAACCACGAGGTTATGCACTGTTTTCATATACTTCATGATGGCTTCGCTAAGTTCATCGCCTGCTACGCGCACTGACTCGCTCAGTACGATCCCCTGCAAGCTCATAACAGCAACTTCAGTAGTGCCACCGCCGATGTCGATGATCATATTGCCTGTGGCTTCGGTGACAGGAAGTCCTGCACCGATCGCGGCGGCGATCGGCTCATCGATTGGATAGACTTCGCTAGCTCCAGCGCGACGGGCTGCATCCATCACGGCTCGCCATTCCACGCCTGTTACACCACTAGGAATACCGATCGCAATGCGTGGGTTAAAAACACCTTTTTTGACTTTTTGAATAAATGAGCGCAACATCAGCTCCGCTGAGTCAAAGTCAGCAATCACACCATCCTTGAGTGGTCTCACGGCAATGATGTCACCAGGGGTGCGCCCGATCATCTTGTTGGCTTCGTTTCCAACCGCGTAGGCAGTTTTGTCTCTCTGATCGATCGCGACAACTGATGGCTCTTGCAATACAATCCCTTCGCCAGAGACGTAGATCAATGTATTGGCAGTACCAAGGTCAATGCCGATATCTTTAGTAAAATGGCGTAATAAACCCACAGCAAACTACTCTTCCAGTGGTCAAACTAGCTATATATCCTTAATACTTTATTACGATTGTTGTCATTTGATCTACTCTTCTTAAATGTTATGACTTTATTCTGACTTTTCATGTGTGGCTTAAGAGCCAAACCCAAATATGAGGATAGGGGCGCTCCGCGCCCCTATCCTCATATTTGGGTTTGGTTTCGCTATTTAATTAGCCGTAAAGCATTCAGGCTGTCATCTTGAATCTGCGCCTTGAGCATTTCGAGGGAGTCAAATTTCTTTTCTGGACGAATAAACTTGATCAGGTTAACCGAGATCTGCTGACCATAAAGATCGCCTTGCCAATCAAATAAATGTACTTCTACAGATCGGCGATCGCCATTAACAGTGGGGCGCATCCCGATATTCATAACCCCATTGATTACCGATTGGCAGTTGCGATCAATAACTGTGACGGCATAAACACCATCGCGGGGTAGGCATTTTTGAGATGGCAACTCTAGATTTGCCGTTGGGAAACCAATTGTCCGCCCCAGTTGCTTGCCGCGAATTACCTTGCCGACTAGATTGTAAGGACGACCGAGCAGTGCATTAGCCAAATCAATATCACCTTGAGCAAGAGCGGCGCGAATGTTAGAGCTACTGATCCTCACCCTTGATTGCTCTGATGATTGTCCTAATGATTGTTCTGAGTCATTACTAAATTTCATAGTTTGCTCTGGCACAATCGTTAGGCGATCGCCCCAAACATTCTTTAAGTCGGTGACATTCCCTTGCCGTAGCTGCCCAAAATGAAAGTCAAAACCAACACTGATCATTTCAACCTGTAAATAACCGATCAGAATTTTTTGAATGAATTCCTTAGCCGTGAGCTTAGCTAACTCAGAATCAAAATTTAGTAAAACTAATTGCTCAACGCCGAGAGATTTTAATAGGTCAACTTTTTCATCAAAGGGAGCAAGTAGCGATCGAGTGGCTTTCCTGAAAAACTCTTGAGGATGGGGAGAAAAGGAAACGACTGTGCTAGTTAGTTGAGGGTAGCGATCGCCAAGAGATATTCGTAAAGATGTGGGGGTGATTGGTGCAATCACCTGTTGATGACCGAGATGAACGCCGTCAAAGTTGCCGAGGGCGATCGCGGTTGGGCGAAAAACTTGGTTTGGGTCAAAAACTATTCTCACGCTTAATATTTTGACACAATTGCAACATCAAAATCAGAGATAGCGGGTCATAAAATTGGTTTTACTTATAGTCAGGGAGAATTGTCATGAGATTCTGGTATGTTTGAGGTTCGCCGTTAGCTGACTATTCATGACCGTTAGAGAAACTTTTCGCCGCACAAAAATTGTTGCCACTATTGGTCCCGCAACCAGTAGCCCTGATATGATTCGCCAGCTTATTGAAGCGGGTGCAAGCACTTTTCGTTTAAATTTTTCCCACGGCACTCACGCCGATCACCATCGCAGTATCTGCAATATTCGGCAGGTGTCGAGTGAGTTAAATCAGCCTGTAGGCGTATTGCAAGACTTACAGGGACCAAAAATTCGCCTCGGTGTATTCAAAGAGGGTCCAATCCAATTAGATAAGGGTGATAAATTTACACTGACTAGCCGTCAAGTTGCTGGAACGATCGCTATCAGTTGCATCACCTACGATACGCTTGCCGAGGAAGTGCCGATTGGGTCAGTAATTATGCTTGATGACGGCAAGGTGGAGATGGTGGTCGAAGATGTCAATGCAGAGCTAGGGGATTTATATTGTCGGGTAGTGATTGGTGGCACTCTTTCTAATAACAAAGGAGTGAATTTCCCCAATGTCCATTTGTCTGTCAGCGCCATAACTAATAAGGATCGCGAAGATCTTCGCTTTGGTCTAGCCGAAGGTGTGGATTGGGTAGCTCTGAGCTTTGTTTGCACACCTGAAGATGTGCTAGAGGTCAAAGACTTGATCGCTGCTTCAGGTCGTAATGCCAGCGTTATTGCCAAAATCGAAAAGCACGAGGCGATCGCCAATATGGAGGAGATTCTCTCGGTTTGTGATGGCGTAATGGTGGCTCGCGGCGACCTCGGTGTGGAAATTCCTGCTGAGGATGTGCCGATCGCCCAAAAGCAACTCATCAAAACTGCCAATCGGCTCGGCATCCCTGTGATTACGGCGACACAGATGCTCGACAGTATGGTCAACAATCCACGCGCAACCCGTGCGGAAATTTCTGACGTTGCCAATGCGATCATTGATGGGACGGATGCGGTGATGTTATCTAATGAAACTGCGGTTGGCAAGTATCCAATTTTGGCTGTAGAAACAATGGCAAGAATAGCAGTGCGTATTGAGAAGGAACAAGACCTCAAAATGCAGCCAATTGAGAGCATGGGCAGAGCCGTGCCTAATGCCATTAGTCAGGCGGTCGGAAGAATTGCGATGCAATTGAAGGCGGCAGCGATCGTTACTCTTACCAAAACAGGCTCAACTGCCCGCAATGTCAGTAAGTTTCGCCCACCGATTCCGATTTTGGCAGTTACGCCCAATGTGCAAGTGGCAAGGCGTTTGCAGATGGTATGGGGAGTTCAACCCTTGGTACTAGTGTCTTTGCCATCGGCAAGACAAAACTTTGAGGCGGCGTTAAACCTTGCTCAAGAGATGAAGTTGCTGTCGGCGGGGGATCTTGTTGTCATGTCGGCGGGAACTCTGCAAGACGTGGCAGGTTCGACTGATTTGGTTAAGGTTGAATTTGTATCTTCTGTGGTTGGCAAAGGCTTGAGTATCGGTTCGGGCATTGTCCATGGTCGTGCAAGGGTTGCCTTCCATCATCTGGATGTGCGTGATTTTAATGCTGGCGAAATTTTAGTAATTGATCGTACTGATGCCGACTATATTGAAGTAATTCGCAAGGCTTCCGCTGTAATTACGGAAGAGAGCAGTCTTGACTCCCATGCGGTAGTCATTGGCAGGCGGCTGGGTATTCCTGTCCTCATTGGTGTCCAAAATGCTACTGGTTTTATCCGAGATGGAGAACCGATTACTGTTAACTTCAGTAAGGGAATGATTTATTCTGGCTCCCGTTCTGATGATTTGGCATACTAAATCCAATATTTGAAGGCCCGGCTTCGCCGTGACATAAAACCCAAATAAGCTGATTCTCATGCTTCGTGGGCGAATCAGCTTATTTGGGTTTATTTGCTTATTTCGCTCTACTTGAACTGCATTATTACAGCCTATTGAGGCTTTAAAGGGTACAGAGAAATTTTTGAAAGTGCCGCTTCGCGGCACTTTCAAAAATTTCTCTGGGTTTTATAGCAGCACAAAGCGCTGTACCTGCTGTCATGATTAGCTAAAGTATTGATCGCTAACAGTAAGAGGATAGACTGATGATCTTAGACAATGAAAACCAGAATCTAAAAGTCCATGAGTGGATTTCTGAATATACAGAAGATGGCGCTGTAGATATTGTCACAGGATATTTTACGGTCGGGGCTTTGGCTTATCTGTCACAGGAGATTAATCAGAGAATTACTAAATTGCGGTTAGTGCTTGGCGATATCGTTAACTTTGATCAAGTAGAAAGTCGCCCTTTAGATTTACTGAATGAGAATATTACGATTGAATCAGCTTTGAATCTCAGTCGCTTAGCAAAGGAGGCTGTAAGTTTTTTAAAGCAAGACAAGTTACTTGCCAAGACTTTAGAGCCAAACTTTTGTCATGCAAAATGTTATCTATTTGAGCCAAAAAAGAAGGACGATCGCAACAAATATTTTATTTCGGGTAGCTCAAATTTGACTGAAGCAGGGATTGGCTTAAAAGAGACCAATAATCTGGAATTAAACATTGCGGAGACTGGTAATAATAATCAATACAAAGAGTTAGCGGAATGGTTTGAAACCTTATGGTATAAGCCGCAAGCACATAAGGAAAAGACGATTGTATTTAAAGATGGCTCGCGAAAAAAGGTTGATTTTAAGCAATATTTAATTGCAGAAATTAGCAAGATATTTGTTGAATATGAACCAAAGGACATTTATTACAAGATTTTATTTGAGTTGTTTGGCGATCGCATTTTAGAAATTGAGAATGATCCAGATTTTAATCGTCAAGTTGGCAGATTAGAGAATACAGCTATTTTTAGCGCTCTTTATGACTTTCAGAAGAAGGGAGTGCTTAGCCTAATTCGGATGCTTCAGAAATATGATGGCGCGATCTTGGCGGATGCTGTCGGATTGGGGAAGACTTGGAGCGCTTTG
>JBBQRB010000080.1:0-13618 GCA_038215315.1 Pseudanabaenales cyanobacterium | reverse complement strand
TTTCATGGCTACAAGAGCGTGTAGATGACAATTGGGATAACCAAATAAGAATTGACGCTCAAGAAGGGAAACTAAACAGAGCTATTCAAAGAGCGCAAGCCCACATTGCTGCAAATCGCGTAAAGAAACTTGATGAAGTCAATAAATAACTGATTCTTATAGCAAAGCTAAAGTTATCTAGCGCAAACCAAAACCCAAGAAGCGCCGCAACTCGCTTCTTGGGTTTTATGTCCTAAGCCAAGCAAGTTTTTAAGAAAGTGCAAAGCGCTGTAATGAGAGCTTACGAAATGGCTTGAAATGATAGCATTATGGTAGAAAGAGCATCTAAAACTTCTGTGCTACTCCCTTCGCAGTCAAAGATTATCGTTGCGGCGCGGAGCGCCGCAACGATAATCTCTTGGGTTTAATGTCTAATCCTATGCAAGGAAGGGAGTAAGTAGATAGGCGTAATAAAGTCCAAAAGGCTGTGGCGCACGCTGCGCGTGCGCCACAACTTTTTGGGCTTTAAACTTTCTTTTGCCTACCTACTTATCAGATGCACGGATTAAATAGAAGCTTAGGGTTTAACAATTATCGATTAACAAGTCCACTATGTCCGATCTCAAAGTCAGCGAAGCTGTAGCCAAACTCTACAACACCTATCCTTTCCCACCTGAGCCTATTCTTGATGAGCCACCGCCTGGTTATAACTGGCGTTGGAATTGGCAAGCTGCCTATAGCTTCTGCACAGGACAGAAACCTCCAAAAAATAATATACGGATTCTAGATGCGGGCTGTGGATCGGGAGTGAGTACTGAATATCTTGTCCATCTCAATCCTGAAGCCTCAGTGATTGGCATTGATCTTAGTGAAGGAACCCTCGCTGTCGCTAAAGAACGTTGTCAGCGATCGGGGGCAAATAGAGTGGAATTTAAGCATTTAAGTCTCTTCGATGCCGATCAATTGGAAGGAGAATTTGATCTGATTAATTCTGTGGGAGTGCTGCACCACACCGCTGACCCCATTCGGGGCATTCAAGCCTTAGCCAATAAACTTGCCTCAGGTGGTTTACTGCATATCTTCATCTATAGTGAATTAGGTCGTTGGGAAATTAGGTTGATGCAGGAAGCGATCGCACTGCTGCAAGGTGATCAACGCAGCGATTATGTTGATGGCGTAAAAGTCGGGCGGGAAATCTTCGCAAACTTACCAGAAACTAATTGCATTCGCCGCCGCGAACAAGAACGTTGGGCATCTGAGAACTATCATGACGCTTGTTTTGCGGATATGTATGTGCATCCCCAAGAGATCGATTACAACGTAAATACGCTCTTTGAATTAATTGATGCTTCGGGATTAGAATTTCTTGGCTTCTCCAATCCGCAAGTTTGGGATCTTGATCGCTTGATTGGCAAGGCTCCAGATTTAGTCGAAAGAGCGAAAAAACTCACTGAGCGCGATCGCTATCGCCTGTTAGAAGTTCTTGATCCCCACACGATTTCCCATTATGAGTTCTTCTTAGCAAAGCTACCAATTGCTAAACAAACTTGGGCAGATGATGCCGATCTCTTGACCGCAATTCCTGAACCTAGCCAATGTATTTATGGCTGGCAAGATAGTCCTAACTTCTTTGATTACAACTATCAATTAGTCAAAATTAGCGATCTAGAATGGAAGTTTTTACTGGCTTGTGCTGATAATCAAAATCAAAAGCATCCCGTTGCCCAAATCTTAGAATCTGTTGAGGCAAACTTAGACGATGTGCGATCGCTAAAAAGGCAACAAATCATCTTTCTACAGTCACAGTACATTCCGCCAAATTAAAACTTAGGGCAACTTTTGAAAGCAAGGCAGAGTCGCGCTTTCAAAAGTTTCTCTGTACTCCCAAGTAGCTAAAAAACCCAAGAAGCTGTGGCGCACGCTGTACGTGCGCCACAGCTTCTTGAGTTCTGGATTTTACTTCGAGGAGCTACCTATTTGAAAACTTGCTTGATTTAAAACACTCTGAAGGATGCTTATCTTAACTGGCTTACTGACAAACTTATACATTCCTGCCGCCAAACAAATTTCTTGATCTTCTTCCATCACACCAGCTGTTAGAGCGATAATTAATGGCTTCCGAGATGTAGCATCATTACCTAAGATACATTTAGTTGCTTCAATTCCATCCATTCTAGGCATTTGAATATCCATCAAAATAACATCGTAATCCTGATGCTCAAGTTTTTCTAGTACTTCTAAACCATCATTAGCGACATCGGCATTGTATCCAAGTCGTTCCAACATCTTTAAAGTCATTACTTGATTAAATTCATTATCTTCAGCTAAGAGTATTTTTAGCTGGGTAAAAGGCTCTTGTGTTTCATGGATAGAAGATGTGGATTCATTTTCAGCCTGTGAATCTATTAAAGCTTCGCTTGAAGTTAATGAAAAGTCTGTCTTAATTGGTTGAGCCAAAATGTAAAACTTAAAGATTGTGCCATGACCTAAATCGCTTGATACGATGATGTCACCTCCCATTAGGTTAATAAATTGCTTGCTAATCGACAGCCCTAAGCCAGTACCTTCTCGATACTTATGCTCAGATCTGGATTGAAAAAACGGCTGAAAAATATTTTCTATATCCTCTGAAGCTATACCAATACCTGTATCTTCAATTTCAAAACATAGATATTGCTGGTTACTATCAAAAGATGGATTTTGTCGTTGCTCGGGATAGTTTGAGTTGATAGAGACCCTTACATATACTCCACCTTCGAGGGTGAATTTAATAGCATTATTTAGGAGATTTATTAAAACCTGTCTTAATTTCAACTCATCAGTTTCAATTAAAATATTAGAATCTAACTGGTTATCTATGTTTAAAAATAGTTTTCTTTCTCTAATTTTAATTCCAATAATTTCTTTGACATTAGTTAGCACTCTATCAATATTAAAAGTATTTAGATTCAATTCTTGATTATTAGATTCAATTCTAGACATTGTTAGGACGTTATTAATTAAATTTAGTAAATGCTCGCCGCTATGATTAATGATTTGTAATTGTTCTCCTGTTTCTTTAGTGACACCATCAGCTTCTATAATGAGTTGTGTAAAGCCTAAAATAGCATTTAAAGGAGTTCTTAACTCATGACTCATATTGGCTAAAAATAAACTTTTAGCTTTACTAGCTTGTAGGGCAGTTTCTTTAGCTTGCTGAAGCTCCGTATTCATATTCGTTAGCTCAATCGTTCTATCTAGAACTTTCATCTCCAGTGACTCACTTAATTGTTCTAGTTCTAAATTGATTTGACGTAGCGCCTCATTTTTAGAGTTCTCAAATTCATGGATTTGCGCGATCGCCTTTACTAAGGCATCGGCTAAATAATTAATTTCATTGAATGGTAAAGTTTCTTTTAAATCAATATTACCCGTGATTTTACTTTGGCTAACAGCTTTAGTTAGTAATTTTAAAGGGCTTAATGCATATGACTGAATCAGTACAATCATCAGAGCTAAAATTGCTAAAGTTCCACCAAGCATTGTGATGGTGGTAGTGATAAATATTTCCCAACTTTCTTGCTGAGCTTGTTGTAAATCAATGGCAACAATTACTAATCCACGTTTGTTTGTATACCTTGGATCTATGTTTCTAAATAGGCTGCTACTAAAAGGTAAGATATAAACAAGAGCAGGCTTATTATTGATTGTGGTTTCTACTTTCGACTCCAAGCCATTATTTGCCGATTCCTCTAAGAAAGGAATTAATTCGGGATAAATGTTTCTATACTGAATGCTCTGATGATTATTATTATTGATTTTACTGGTGATAATTGAATTATTGTCAGGGGCTATAATATCAATATCAATCACTGTTGGAAGAGTTGCATAGTTCTGCACCATGCGTTTTAAATTGGTATTTCCATATTCAATTAGACCTTCGGTTCCAAATTCTAAGCTACGAGCAATTGACTGTGCTCTTTTCTGAACCTGACTTTCTAATTCCCTTTGCAGCAGTTGATAATTAATCCATAAAGTAGACGCTCCTACTACTACTAAGGATATGGAAAATCCTCCTAAAAGCTGACGCGACAGACTATTTTTCATGGTTTCCAACTGGCGATCGCCTTCATCAAAGGTTCAGAATCAATCTCTAAATTGTCTCGGATCACTTTTCCATGGCGTAAATCTTTACGCAGTAAAGATTTAGACTCTTGAATTGCTTCTTGCAGTCTTCCATTTTGCTTAAACATTCTCTTGTTTAGAGAAATATTACCTTTCTCTAGACCTGCATATCCCTTCTCAACAGACAGTATAGTTTGACTAGTCTGCCTAGCGATTGACTTAAATACTATATCTGGTTGTATTTCCACATCATGTATAGCATCAAACCAAGCAAGCATAAACTTAGCCACATCTTCCCTGTGATTTTTGAGAAATTTAGAACCTGTGACTAGAGTATCAATAACTAAACTATCAACATCTTTAGTCGTGAAAATAATTTTGCCGCCAGTAACAGACTCAGTTTTAGACATCAGTGGTTCCCACATCACTGCCGCATCAAGACTATTTGATTCCAACAATTCGGCACCCCTTTCATTAGAGACATTCACTATTTCGATATCATCAGGAATTATTTTCTGCTGACTAATGGCTTCCAGCAAAATCAAATGAGCTACTGTCCCAAGTTTTGCGCCTACTTTTTTACCTTTCAGATCACTAATTGAGCTGATCCCTTCACGAGCAACAATGCCATCGGAGCCAGCAGAAATATCAGTAACAAGCACAACTACAGGATTATCATCGCTAGTATCTATTTGCATCAATTCCCAAAGAGCCACAAAACTCATATCCTGAGCGCCACGAATTGTAGCTCTGATATTATCTTGCTGATTGAGAAACTCTACCAAATTAACCTTAATTCCATGCTTCTCAAATAACTTTGCTTCCTTAGCATAAAGGGCGATCGCATAGCCAGGCCAGTCATTTAGACCAACACGCAGTGGTGCTGCTTCTCGTAGCTGCACACAAGCATTTAGAGAGACTACCAATATAAAAGCTATCAGAGTCAGTAGAATTCTAGGAAGCATTTTGTTTCTGGATTGGCTCTAAAAATCATGTTAGCGCAAATTTCTATTTGGGGCGACACAAATTTTGCCAATGTGTCCAGATAATCACCATAGCCATAGTGTCGAGTCGGCAATATTGATAAAGTAATTCTTGCCACTGCGATCGCTCTAATTGTTTTTCGGCAGTCAATTCCCCTTGATTAATTATCCTATTTTCACCGTACATTAGGTCTTGATAAGCTAACATAGCCCCTGCACCTTCATTAACAACTTGGAAGCGATCGCCAATTTGCATTTGTGGCAAAACATCATAAGGGTTCAACACTTTACCATCGCGATCGCGATAGTATTCCTGAAAGTGAGGTATTTCATGTAAATAGGGGTTAGTTTTCCATATCGCTGGCAAAACATACTTTAAGGAAGTCCGACCTTTCATCAAAGGATGGAAATAATGCTTTAGGGTAAGGGCATTCATATCAACAAGCTGTGACGAACCTTTACTTCCCAGCTTTGCAGTGTTTGCAAGCCATGTCATCAACTGTGGATTTTGATAGTCATAGGCTTGCATTTGGTAGTAAATATCTCGCAACACGCTATTCTCATGGGTTGCCCAAGTCAGAACCGTGCCCTGATCACCTAGACATTCCATTAACGACTCAGCAAACTGGAAATTGGGAAATGTATTCTCTAAATCTAGCCATTCCGTTTGAACTGGAGGTGTATCTGGAGATGTGATTGTGTGACAACTCCACTGAAAAGCCACCTGCTCATAGGTTTGCATTCCTGCTCGATAAGGAATTACCATTCGCGAAGTTTCAAAATCAATGAAATGAATTGGATATTCAGTTTGACTGACGATTTTAGGGAGATATTCAGAAATCCATTCTTTGTTCTTCTGGGTATACTCGATTTGAACTAGTTGACGATAGCTATAGGTGTAGTCATTTAGTTCTTCTAAGGGAACGTCAAACATACCTACCTTCTGCTGCTTGATTAGCTCATTCACCAATGGCGTATCATTGCCGCCAATTCTTCCCATTTGATATAGATCTAATATGTGGTTTTCCACATCAGCAAGATCGCCCCAGCACTCACGAAATCCATCACGGGAATCAAAATCACTAGCTCTATATTCACAACCTTTGCAGTTTTTACCAATCGGCGCAAATATCTCTGGTGATTGATTAAGCAAATAGTCAATATATCTTTGGGATTCAGCAGTTGTCGCTTCAACTAGTTCCGCGACTTCTTCTTCAATATCTACCTTGGTTAAAAATTGATCTTGTCTTAAAATTTCTAAATCACCAGTAAATTCAATTTTGATTCCATTCAACTTCGATAATGAATTTCGATGACTAGAAATTCGCTGAATCTGAAAGTAAGAAGCAAGATTATCAATAGAAGTAGTTTTAGCTCGATCAGGAACAATTAAATTGGGCGAAATCTTGAATTGCTGTTCAGGCAAACTTTCTGCCAACATCTCCTGCAATATACCAACTTGGTAGGCAACATCCTCAATGATGCTTCTCCATTCGCCGCCAACCTTGCCAGTACGCTTATTCCGAAATAGCGATAAATTGCGATATCTAACTAAGTCTGCATGGGCTTGACTGTCGAATCCCTTGGCTCTAATCTCAATAATTTCAATGCGATCGCCTTGTTTGACCAGAATATCAGCACGCGCAATCCGATGCCCTGAATAAAATACAGGTTCAAATAGAGTCACATTATCTTGTTGCAAATAGGAAATAGTCTCTGCTGCTGCCTTGGCAATACTTTCCTCGGAGCTAAAGTTAGCAGTGAGATAGATTCCTTCAGGATAGAGAAGATGGGCAATTTTACTGATGATAAAGTTCCCATCAGCCAAAATTCTGGTATATCCATCAACACGATCAACCGTGGGATAGCCCAACTTTTTGTAATGAAGCTTTGTTGTGCAACTGCGAGCAGTTTTAAGGTCGGATTTTGTTAGATATAAGGGATGGGACATACTTTTATCTCTGTTCGGGGTGGCAAACTATCGAATCGCCACAAGTATCATTGATGGCGGCAATTAATTCATACATTCGTCCCATTTCACGCTGGTTTAAATGCATTGTCAATCGCGGCAAATCCATAACATGAGGCTCATTAATTTCGCTAGGAAAGGCTTGACTGCGCTCAATTTTACCTCTAGTAAGAATATCTCCAAAGTTCTTGTTCAACCTTTCCAGATGAACATCATCGATCTCTGCATTTAAGCGAATTACAAATAAGTCATCGACCCATCGGCAGGAATGATAAATGCTGTAAAAAGAACTAATAAATTGACAAGCTTCATTAACATCATCGGTGATTTTATACAGGCTACGATCCTCATCAGCAATTAGTCCCCTAGCCATTAAATTATTCTGTACAAAATGATCCCAATTTTGCCAGTAATCACCACCCTGTTTGTCAATTAAGACAATTGGACGCGGAGTTGTGCGCCCTGTTTGACAGAGGGTTAGACATTCAAAAAATTCATCTTGCGTCCCAAAGCCTCCAGGGAATAGAGCGATCGCATCACTTTCTTTGATGAAATATAACTTGCGCGTAAAAAAGTAACGAAAACTTAGTAGACGCGAAGCATCAGACACAAAAGCATTACCAGACTGTTCAAAGGGCAAATTAATATTTAGTCCAAAGGAGTTGTCGCCAGCCCCCTCATTGCCAGCCGCCATAATGCCGCCGCCGCCACCAGTAATCACCATAAAACCTTGCTTGGTGATCTTCTCCGCGAAATCAAAGGTGCTTTGGTATTCGGGCGTATGACGGGCTGTTCGCGCCGAGCCAAATATACTGACCTTACGCTTAAAGCGATGGGGATAAAACATGGCGATCGCCTTTTGCATATCCTGCAATGACCCTGCCAAAATCTTCCAGTCAAGTCGCTCAACATTCGCATTACCTAATTGAGCGATTGACTCTAAAGCTGCATAGATGAGATCTCCATATTCAGTTGATTCCAGTCGATCAACCAACTGTTGTAAATCACTAGCGAGTGTCTCGATATCTAAAGAAGAAGGAATTTTAGCCATAAAAATCATTTTAACAAGGCTTTGTTATTTGCCATAACCTGCCACTTCATAGGATACTAAAGTAGTAACAAAAGTTAACAAAAAATTAATAATTTCCTATGGCAACCATTACATTTGTGAATGAAGGCAAAGAGGCGATCGCGATGGATGGGGCTAATCTCCGCATAAAAGCTCTGGAAAACAACATCGACATCTACAAATTCATGGCGAAGCTGACGAACTGTAATGGCTATGGTCAATGTGCCACCTGTGTTGTAGAGATTACCGAGGGCTTAGAAAATCTCTCCCCCAAGACCTCCTTTGAAGAAAAGAAGCTAAAAAATAAGCCAGAAAACTATCGGTTAGCCTGCCAGACTCTAGTAAATTCAGGTAACGTAAGCGTAAAAACTAAGCCGCAATAGCCTTGATTCATCCCATTTTGTGATTTTTTGCGCCAAAGGCGCAAAAAATCACAAAATGGCATTTAACTGAGCGCTATCTTTAACTTGAGATTGAGATTGCGATCGCCTTATTTAAGTATGTGCGGTAAAACGTACTTCCCAAAAAATCCACAAACTGACGATTAAGTGCTACGTTAAAATAGCATAATTGTCTATAGAACCTTTTAGGCGACAGAGAAACTCCCTATGGCGCGTGATTATTACGAAATTCTCGGAGTCGATCGCAGTACTGACAAAGAGGAAATCAAACGAGCATATCGACGCTTAGCTCGCAAATATCACCCCGATGTCAACAAAGAACCGGGGGCAGATGAGCGTTTTAAAGAAATTAATCGTGCTTACGAAGTCCTATCAGAACCCGAAACCCGTGCTCGTTATGACCGATTTGGGGAAGGAGGAGTGTCAGGAGGCGGCGCATCACCAGACATGGGAGATATGGGCGGCTTTGCTGATATCTTTGAGAGCTTTTTTGGCGGATTTTCTAATACAGGTCAACAACAGGCGCGTCGTCGCAGTGGACCGACAAGGGGCGAAGACTTAAGATTTGACCTAAAGTTAGACTTTCGTGAAGCGGTATTTGGCGGCGAGAAGCAGATCAAGATCTCGCACCTAGAAACCTGTGGCACTTGTAATGGATCTGGCGCAAAACCGGGGACAAGACCACGCACTTGTGGAACCTGTAGCGGTACTGGACAAGTTCGCCGTGCTACCCGTACACCCTTTGGCAGTTTTACTCAGGTTTCCACCTGCCCTACCTGTAATGGGACTGGGCAGACTATCGAAGACAAGTGCGAAAGCTGTAATGGGCTAGGGCTAAATCAAGTCACGAAAAAGCTCAAAATCACAATTCCTGCTGGTGTTGATAGTGGCACAAGGTTGCGAGTTTCGAGTGAAGGTGATGCAGGGCAGCGTGGAGGTCCATCGGGTGACTTATATGTCTACCTATTTGTTCAATCTGACAATGAGTTTGAGCGCGAAGGAATTAGTATCCTCTCTGAGCTTAAGGTTAGTTATCTGCAAGCTATTCTCGGAGACAAAATTGCGATCAATACTGTTGATGGCAAAAAACCTCTAACCATTCCCGCAGGTACTCAACCTGACACAGTACTAACCCTTGAGGGCTTAGGAGTACCCAAACTTGGCAACCCCGTTGCGCGTGGCGACCATTTGATCAAAATCAAAGTTGATATTCCGACCAAGTTAGCTACTGAGGAGCGCGAAGTCCTAGAGAAGCTCAAGGAAAAACAGCTTGGTGGTGCAGCTAAGAGCGGCATCGGTGACCTTTTGGGCGGTTTATTTGGCAATCAAAAGTAACTATCATGTGTATTCAAGCAGTTAAGTTAATTGATTTACGTGGGGTTCCCTGCCCTCTCAGCTTTGTGAGAGCAAAGTTGCATCTGGAAAAGATTGAAACTGGTCAGTTACTCGAAGTACTGCTTGATGGTGGTGAGCCAATTGAACAAGTACCCAATAGCTTGATGTCCGATGGACATCAAATTAAAGGTATCGAAGAACGCGATCGCCACTTTGCATTGACAGTTCAGAAAGCATAATGTCAGATCTAACTGGCACGGTATTGGCTGTGCAAGCCAATTTTTATCGTGTCAAACTAGACCTTGAGTTTACTATTGAGCTATTTGATGAGTCTGGGCAAAAGTACGAGCAAACTATTTGTGAACTACTCTGCACTAGACGCGCCCGCCTCAAGAAAATTGGACAGCAAATTTGTGTTGGCGATATTGTGATCATCGAACAACCAGATTGGCAAGGTGGGCGCGGGGCAATCTCTGAAGTTTCACCCAGACGCAATTTACTTGATCGTCCGACGATTGCCAATGTTGATCGGATTCTATTGATTTTTTCGCTTGCCGAACCTACCCTTGATCCCTATCAACTCAGTCGCTTTTTGGTCAAGGCAGAAAGTGCCAAGGTTGAGGTACTACTATGTCTAAATAAACGTGACCTAGTGGATGACCAAACTTGGAAATTATGGCGCGATCGCTTAAATAGTTGGGGATATGAACCGATCGCGATTAGTACTTACACTCAAGAGGGAATTGATAATCTAGCTCAGCATCTACAAACTGGGGTAACTGTAGCCGCAGGAATGTCTGGCGTGGGTAAATCGAGTTTAATCAATTTACTGATTCCCAGCTCACAAATTCGCGTTGGCGAAGTTTCTCAAAAAATGGGACATGGTAAGCACACTACTCGCCATGTGGAGTTATTTACCTTGCCAACAGGTGGCTATCTCGCTGATACGCCTGGGTTTATGCAACCCAATTTGGTGGTTACGCCTCAAGATTTAGCAAACTATTTCCCTGAAGCGAGACAAAGGCTATCCTTGGGAATACCATGTCATTTTCATAACTG
Organism: Pseudanabaenales cyanobacterium; assembly: GCA_038215315.1. Taxonomy (GTDB): domain Bacteria; phylum Cyanobacteriota; class Cyanobacteriia; order Pseudanabaenales; family Pseudanabaenaceae; genus Pseudanabaena. Next base: position 2,719 of record JBBQRB010000080.1, on the reverse strand, counting down.
TTTGCATCGCCGTGATGAGCCTGACTGTGTAGTGCGTGGTGATTGGGAACGCTATGAGCTTTATCTAAATTATTTAGAAGAGGCGATCAGTAACCAACAACGGCTTAAAAATACTACAAATGCTGATGCTTCCACCAAAGTAAAAGACACTAGTGAAGGTAAGCATCAACAAGAGCCAAGATTACTCAAAAAGAAATATCGGCGAGAGTCCCGCCGAAGCGAGCATCAAAATTTCGATCTGGATCAAGATTTTGATTTAGATAATACAAATTAAAACCCAAAAGAGAGAGGCGGCGCGCCGCGCCGCCACTCTCTGTTGGGGTTTTAGTTTGTGGGCAAAAGAAACGTAAAAACCCAAAAACCTGTTGCGCACGCGCAGCGTGCGCTACAGCTTTTTGGGTTTTGGGTTTAATTATGCTTGCCTACTTATATCCTAACAAGATTGGCTATAGCTATATAATTCTATTTCAAAGTACTTGGACATATATGCGATCGCAATGGCAATGTTTATTACAAAATCTTGGTAGTTGGCAAGGTTCTTTTGCTCAACTTAATTGCCAAGGCAAACTACTAGAAGATATTCCTAGTGAAACAATTTTAGAATTGAAGGAAGATCGCCAAACACTCCGCCAGACTGTGCGCCGTTTTATTGATGGTCAGCCCAAAGATTTAGCCAAGGATCTAATTTTAGAATATCGAAGTCTTAATAGAAGTACTACTTTTTTTGAGAATGGGGCTTTTTCGCAAGGTTCACTACAATTTGCTCCTTACGCAGAGTTTGGCGCGGAAATGGGATTAATCTATGGCGATCGCCGTTTACGCTTAGTTCCCCTTTACGATAAGACGGCTCAACTGGATCGAATCACCCTAATTCGAGAACATTTACCCCATAGCATCACAACTGAGCGACCCACTTTGACCCTTGATGACCTATTAGGCAAATGGGAAGGTGAGGCAATAACGATCGCGGCGGATTGGTTAGAGCCAGAAGTAATATCAACTAGTACCGAATGGAAGCAAGATGGCGATCGCGTAACTATGTCTTTGCAAATGGGCGCGCAAATATTGACATCAACTGCCATAATCAATTCTCTTCATCCGCAAATCTTGACGTTCCCTGAAAATAATATCCAGACATTATTTTTACCCGATGGTGCGTCATTGACCTGTCCTTTAGCGATTGCCTCTCGACAACCGTTTCGCCTATCTGTGTCATGGCTATTAGAACCCAATCTCCATCAACGAATGGTTCGAGCCTATGACGCTAAAGGCGCATGGTCGAGCTTGAGCCTAGTAACCGAACGCAAAGCGCTATAATCAAAATTTGTGAGAGTTATATAAATAATTTACCTATGTCATTACCGCCAATTATTGAGCAGATGCTCTTGCCTGAGTTTTATCCGCATCCTGTCACTGAACCGATCCAGCTTTTACAGACCCATATTTCCTTTGTGTTGCTCACGGGCGACTATGCATACAAAGTCAAGAAACCAATGAATTTTGGCTTCCTAGATTTTTCTACCCTAGAAAAACGTAAATATTTCTGCGAAGAAGAACTTCGCCTTAATCGCCGTCTTGCTCCTGATCTTTATCTATCAGTCCTATCAATCATTGAGAAGGATGGGAAGTATTGCTTTGATCAAGCAGGGGAAGAAACTCCAGTTGAATACGCGATCTTGATGCCAGAGTTTGCTCAAGAGGATCTTCTCATTGAGATGTTTGCTTCAGGTCGCCTTACTGCTGAACACGTCAAGCAAATTGGTGAGCAGTTAGCCAGTTTCCATCAAACTGCCTTGACTAATGATCATGTAAGTAGCTTCGGCACAATGGAATCAATGCGAGCTGTAGCCAACGACAACTACGCCTCTACGGAAAAGTATATTGGTATTGCCCAAACTGAAGAACAGCTTGCTCAAACTCGCGCTTATACAGATAAGTTTTTTACTGAAAATGTTGATCTGTTTAGCGATCGCATTGCCAAAGGGAAAGTGCGAGAATGTCATGGCGATGTCCATTTAAAGAATATTTGTCTCTATCAATACCAAATCCAGATTTTCGATTGCATTGAATTTAATGAGCCGTTCCGTAATAGTGATGTGCTTTATGATGCAGCTTTTCTATTGATGGACTTGCAATTTCGTGGCAGAAGAGATCTCGCCAATATTTTCTTAAATACTTATCTAGAGCGTACTGGCGATTATGAAGGAGCCGTTCTACTGCCTCTCCATTGCAGTATGCGCGCTTATATTCGCGCAAAGGTTACTTCTTTCTTGCTTGATGATCCTAATATTCCAGCAGATGTTAAAGCAAATGCTCAAACAGAAGCATCGGCATATTACAAGCTGGCTTGGGAATACACGCAACCGAAACAGGGCAAGTTAATCATCATGTCTGGAGTATCAGGCTCTGGCAAAAGTACGACCGCGAAGGCGATCGCCTCTCAACAAGATGCCATCTATCTGCGATCGGACGCGATTCGCAAACAGATTGCGGGAATTGACCTAATGGAGCGTGGTCGTGATGACATTTATAAGCCAGAGATGACGGCGAAAACCTATACCAGACTTGCTGAGTTAGGTTCTTTGCTGGCGAGTAAAGGCTTTACGGTAATTCTTGATGCGAAGTATGATCGAATTAGTTTACGTAGCCAAGCGATCGCTGCTGTCCAAGCCCAAAATATTCCTGTGGAAATCATCCACTGTACTGCGCCTGTGGATGT
>JBBQRB010000079.1:0-13661 GCA_038215315.1 Pseudanabaenales cyanobacterium | reverse complement strand
CAAATATATAACGTCTATTGCGATGAAAGCTGTCACCTAGAAAATGACCATCAAAAAGCAATGACACTTGGCGCTATTTGGTGTCCTATAGAAAAGGTCAAAGAAATTACAGAGCAAATAAAAGAAATTCAGAAAAAGTATGAGTTAGCTCCAAATTTTGAAATTAAATGGACAAAAGTTTCACCAGCAAAAGTCGATTTTTATCTTGAGTTAATAAATTACTTTTTTAACAATAAAGATTTACATTTTCGAGTCCTTGTTATCCCAGATAAATCAAAGCTAAATCATGAAGAATTTAGCCAAAATCACGATGAATGATATTGCAAAATGTATTTCACCATGTTAAAAGCAATCCTTACTCAAAGCGATCGCGAATCGGCAATAGTAACGCTTGTTTTTGTATTTCCTGTGATGTCATAGTAAAGAACTACCTTGAGGTTGCTTTTTATAAATTGTAATCTAGAGATATTGATTTAAGCGCTAATATTTATTCTCAAAATACTCACTACTACCCATGAAACGTACATTGCAAAATTTCTGAATCGCCTCCAAAATGGTTAGTCAATCTGAAGTATTAAATCAAGCGATACAACTATTAATATGATTAACAGATAAAAGTATACTTATATGTACAGCTAAAACGTTAAAAGTCATGACAAAAAAAGACAAGAGTATTGATGAGAAAGGTTCTAAGAATGACTCAGTGATGGAGTTGCCAAAAAACAAGCGCAAGTCTTCTAAGGGAAAACTGCAACCCAACAGTGAGTTAAATGGCAAATCTTCAGAGACACTAAAGCGATCGCCTAATCAAGAGATTGCCATAGACGAGCAACCCCAAGAAGTAACTAAAAGGTTGCCCAAGAAAATCTATGAAGAAGAACTTAATCGACTGCACATCGAGTTGGTCAAGTTGCAGGAATGGATAAAGTTCAAGCAATTGAAAGTTGTGGTGATTTTTGAAGGACGAGATGCGGCAGGCAAGGGTGGCACAATCAAGAGGATTACGCAATGTCTAAACCCTCGTGTATGTAAGGTAATTGCACTAGGAACTCCCTCTGATCACGAAAAGACGCAATGGTATTTTCAGCGCTATGTGGCACATCTTCCAGCAGCAGGTGAGATGGTTTTATTTGATCGGAGCTGGTACAACCGCGCAGGAGTAGAGAGGGTGATGAACTTCTGCACCCATGAAGAATATATTGAGTTTCTTCGCTCTTGTCCTGAGTTTGAATGTATGCTCCAGAGGGCGGGAATTGTCCTCATCAAATACTGGTTTTCGGTCAGTGATGAAGAACAGGAGAAGAGGTTTCAAGAACGGATTAAAGATCCTCTCAAGCGATGGAAAATTAGCCCAATGGATTTAGAGGCGCGATCTAGGTGGGTGGATTACTCTAAGGCGAAGGATGATATGTTTAATGCCACAGATATCAAGCAATCTCCTTGGTATGTGGTCAACTCAGATGACAAGCGCAGAGCGCATATCAACTGCATTTCCCATTTGCTAAGTCAAGTTCCCTACGAAGATGTAACCTTCAAGAAGATCGAGCTACCACCAAAGCAGAGTGAAATAGAATACGTGCGTCCACCGATGCAGCTCCAAAATTTTATTCCCAATGTCATCTCATAATGAAGTGTCGCGCTTTGCGCGACATTTCATGACAATGATCGTTGTCATATAGCTATCGCCAGTCTTGTTAAATCCAAAAGAGAGAGGCGGCGCTCAGCGCCGCCTCTCTCTTTTGGGTTTTGATTTGTCAAACTACAAGTGGCGACATCTATAAAAAATTTCGTTTAGTAACTGTAGCGGGAAATTCTTTGCCGCGAATTTGCACCTGAACTACTTGACCATTTTTTGCCAAGTGCGCTGGCACATAACCAAAGGCGATCGCATTGCCGAGGGTTGGCGACATCGTACCACTGGTGACGATGCCTACAGTTTTACCTTCAAAAAGAATTGGATAGTCATGTCTAGCAATATTGCGCCCTTCCAATTCCAAACCAACTAATTTACGAGTCAAACCATTTACTTTCTGTTCTTCTAAAATAGAACGTCCGATAAAGTCTCCCTTCTCTTTGAGATGCACAATCCAGTTTAAATCAGCTTCTAAAGGTGTGATGGTCTCATTCATGTCTTGACCATAGAGATGCATCCCTGCTTCTAAGCGTAATGTGTCACGACAGCCAAGCCCACAAGGCTCCACTCCAAGCTCCAGCAGCTTTTGCCACAATGCTCTGCCCGTTGCAATATCAGTCATGATTTCGCAGCCATCTTCGCCTGTATAGCCTGTTCGCGCCACAAAACTGCGTATACCTAAAACTTCAGTATAAGTATGTCCAAAACGGAGTCTAGGCAACTTTGACAAGTCCGACACAATCAATTGTTGGAGGGTTGCGATCGCTGTTTTACCCTGCACTGCCAGCAAGATTTGTGATTCTGAATTATCGATTAAGCGATCGCCTAAATGCAGTTGCAGCCATGATTTGTCCTTATCAGTAGTGGATGCATTAACGATCATTGTCCAATTTTCGCGATCGCCATCGGGCTCATGACGATAGAAAATCACATCATCAATTATTCCTGCTTGCTCGTTCAGCAGCACTGTATAAAAAGCTTGTCCCACCTTGATCCGTCCCAAATTAGAAGGAATCAACTTGTTTAAAATTTCGACAACATCCACACCAGATACTGCAAATTTACCCATGTGTGACACATCAAACATCCCCACCTGCGATCGCACAGCTTGATGTTCTGCGACCAGCCCCCGATACTGGACAGGCATTTCCCATCCACCAAATTCGACCAATCGCGCCCCAGCCGCAACGTGAAGATCATACAAAGGAGTTCGTTTGAGAGAGTTGCTCATAATTATTGTTAAAGATTGATTATATAGCTGTCGTCAGTCTTGTTAGGATATAAAACCCAAAAGAGGGAGGCGGCGCGGAGCGCCGCCTCTCTCTTTTGGGTTTTGATTTGTCCTGACACAAGTGGCGACAGCTATATTTATACTTCAGCGTTGCTAATTTGGGTAAGAAAACCGAAACCCAAAAAGCTGTGGCGCACGCGCAGCGTGCGCCACAGCTTTTTGGGTTTTAAGGTTTCTTTTGCCTACCTGCTTAATCTTAATTTAATTGACTAATTCCTGTGATTAAGCCTTGACAGACATTGGTGAGAAACTCTAAATCTAGCGTTTCTAGGCGATCGCTACTTTTATGATAATGAGGATTTCGCATATTCGCAGTATCCGTCACCATCAGTGCTTTGTAGCCTGCATCCCAAAAAGGAGCATGATCGCTGCGGCGAGTGTCAGGAATCGCTAAGCCACGCCAACCTGCGGGAAGCCATTCACAGTTCAAGACAGACTTCATCTGATGTTGCAATTGGATCAAGTCGGGAATCGTAGGAATACTTCCAATCAAACCAATAAAATCACCTGTGTTGGGATAAAACTTATCTAAACCCTTGGGATAATGCTGAGAATGAGGACTGCGATCGCAGTAGCCCAGCATCTCTAAGGAAATCATCAGTCGTATTTTTTGCCTATCCTGTTTGAGTTTCTGGGCATAAGCAGCACTTCCACATAGTCCATATTCTTCCATATCAAAGGCAATTAATTGAAGTGGATATTTAATAGGATTTTTTGAGAAATAGGAAGCAAGTTCCAAAAGCACGGCAACTCCCGAACCATTGTCATCTGCGCCCACACAACCCGCAACGGTGTCGTAATGTGCGCCAATAATCAAAGGCGATCGCTTGTGACTAGAATTAGCAGCAATATTTAAAATTAAGTTCTGATGGATATTTCCATTTACTTCAAATTCATGAACGCTCACATCACCAAATTTAGCAAAATGCGATCGGATATACTCACGCGCAAATAAATGTCCTGCTGAGGCATAGTAGGGATTTCGCTCAATGACTATCTTCTCAAGGTGATGCAGTAGTTTAGCTTGTAAGTTTTGCATGGGGCATTTACCTTGATTTAGTTGATCTCAAACTGCTGTAATTAGTTTAAGGGCTATGGACAGTTAAAGCGTGATTGATGTATTTGTGTCTTTTTTATCGATGTGAAATAAGCGTTTCAGCATTTATCGCCGAGTTAATGTAGCTAAATATCTCGTCGAGTTCCTCAATCGCTTCTAGTTCAATATTTTCTGTGGATGTAAGGGTGTCAGATTTTTTTGTCAAGCAGGATTTGGAGGCGATCGCCAAGTTCACCGATAAATTTAAACAGCGTGAGATGGTTGATTTACTGGATTCGTATTCCTATTTGTAGAAGGGTAGATAGATGAGCAAAAGAAACCTTAAAACCCAAAAAGCTGTAGCGCACGCGCAGCGTGCGCTACAGCTTTTTGGGTTTTGGGTTTAATTATGCTTGCCTACTTAGATAGCTTAAACAATCTATTCATAGCGATTAATTAGGTTCTATCTTTCTCAAATTGTACTGAACTATAATCAAAGTTACCGCCAAACTTTTTTAGTAACTTTTTCAAGGCAATTACTTTAGCATCAACCTCTATAGCTTTAGGCATAGGAACCTTGCTAAGGACAATTCTGGCAAAAATCTTGCCAGTAATCTCATATTTTATGGATTGAAAATATTTGATAGTTTCAGTAAGTTGTTCCACAGCCGAAATTAAATCTCTTCCCTTCAGTTCGATAAAATATATATCAGCAAGTTCACAAATGATTATCAGATAATCACATTTTCTTTGACTTTGACTATCGATTACGCAGCCATCAATTTTAACCTTACAGACTTTCTTTTTAGATAAGTTCTGAAAAATGTACTTCCGTTTATTTTCTTCTACAACAATTAGCTTTCCTTCGGAACATTCTGTACATTTCTTGTGATTTCCCTGAAATTCTTGACAATTAAATTTCATTCTTAATCCTCAAGGTCGAAGAGTTGATTAAATGTATCAACGATAATGTTTGATGCTCTATCAATTTCAGATGATTGAATCAGTCCCATTTCGCGATCAACAATAGTTCGAGCAGTACCATCTTCTAGGATATAAGCATCTAACGTGTCAGGATCAATCCACAAGTGAGGATCTACAACTGCGGCGACTTCTTTAGCTTTATCTATGCTTATTTTTTGAGCATATAGCAAATTATTAAAAGATGAAAGAATATAAGGGCTATGGGTTGTCAAAAGAATTTGATTGTCATTTTGATTAGCTAGAAGTGCAATTAGATCAATAATTTGCTTTTGGGCTACTGGAAAAAGATGTGCTTCAGGTTCCTCTACTACTAGAAATACTTTACTGTTATATATTATTAAAAATAAAATGATCGATAAAATCCAAGTAACCTCTTGCTGTCCTGAAGATGCAAAATTTATTAAAGTACTTTTACCTTTACCAAAATTAATTTTTTCAGTGCCATTTTGATAGTTGTAGTTTCCTTTCAAAATTAAGTCTATAAGACTTTGAGCAATCTCAATCGTCTCCGCTAATTTGTAGTTACCTTGAGCGTTATTTTCATTAATACATATTTGTATTAAATCAGTTAGACCTCTCTGATAGATGAGTTTGGATTCATCTACCAAATCAATAAAGTTTTTCATGAGAAAATCTAGTTTTATGACATTATCCGATTTTAAGTGTCCACTAGATAGCCACTCATCGCCTGTGTCAATGTTATATCTTTGTTGGGATAACGTAGTAATCATACTACGTCCAGCAGGAATAAAAATCACTTCTCTATTATCATCACCAAATAGATTGTCAACTTGGCTGCGAATACTCTTAAATAGAGCCGCTTCTTTCGCTTTAATTGTTATTGTTTCTTGTGAAGAAGCAAATCTAAGAGATTTTCCATGTAGTTCATCATATGAATCCCGTCTTTGACGTACTTCTATATATAAATTTTGAGCTTCTATAAGTATTTCAATAAACTTATCTGCAAAGCTTTTACTAAAAGAAATATTTGTTAAAAGAATATTCTCGTGATTACTTTGTTGCGAAAAGATAGAAATTTCAGTTCCATTCCCATATTTAAAGGTTAAACGCATTTCAGGAGATTGCTCTACAGAACCATACATTTTTAAAAATTTCTGGTTTGCAATCTTAGCAAAATTATCAATGGAATTATCAAATTTATTTTGGCTATAACAATCAATATAATATCGCTGCAAATCATCTTTTAAAGATTTAAAAAAGAAAATCGCTTTGCTGACTGTACTTTTCCCACTTGCTTGTGAACCAATAAATACAAGAATTTCCTTGAGATCTATCTGTAGATCTTCAATTGCCATAAACTGATGAATAGTTAGTTGTTCTTTCATATTACTTTTACAAAAGATTGAAGAATGACGAATCGATCTCATAGCCTAAGCTTTGAGTCATTTGCTGTAACTTGGCAGTGCTATCAATACCGCGTGACTTTAACCAGATAGAAATTGTGAATACCTTCTGCATCACAAAAATTTCTAGGGACTCAGGATTGTATTGCAGCACATAGCCATCACCTTCGCGCTTAAACTCGTGGGGAACTAGCATCGCGGCATAGCGACTGAGTTCTGATCGCCAATCGAGGAGATAGCTAAACCAAGGATAAGTCGCATCGAGGCGCACAAACCAGAGACGTACTTCCGAGATTTCTGATAACTCGCGAGGGTCGCCATCTTCCTTATTCCAAACTAGTTCTATTTGAAATGCGCGATCGCCTTCAGGTATATCATCCCAATTTGCTAATAGTTTCTCGATCGCAATTTTGGCAGGACTAATATCCAGCGACTCAATACAGGCTTGGTTGATGTAGATAACAGTAGACATATGGCTTTTAGATAAAATTAGTTAAGGCGGCGCAATGCGCCGCCTTAATGTTTATTTTTTTGGTAAGTTTTCGCGAGGATCAAAGGACTGGATTGCTAGTAATTTCTCATACAGTTCGCGTTCTTGCTTGCTAGGGTTTTTAGGAACGACAATCTGAATTTCTACATATTGATCGCCAAAAGTTTTCGCATCTTTCGGGAACCCTTTGCCAGAGAGGCGTAACTGCTGCCCAGACTTAACCGCAGGCGGAATAGTCAACTTTACAAGCCCACTCAAAGTCGGCACTTCCACTTGCACACCCAAGACCGACTCACTCGGAGAGATTGGTAACTGACAGCGAATATCGTGACCTTCGAGAGAGAAGAAAGTATGCGGCTTGAGAGTGATTTTGAGATAGAGGTCGCCGCCCGATGCGCCTTGTCCTTTGAGCCGAATTCTTTGACCAGAGAGAACCCCTGCGGGCATATTTACCTCTAGCGATCGCCCATCTTCAAGACGAATGCGTTCGCGTCCACCGACATAGGCTCGCTCAAGGGGTAGTTCTAATAAAGCTTCTGAATCACGGCGCGGCATGGGGCGCGGTGGGGCTTGGGTGGTGGTGCGATAAGAGGAAGCGCCACCTGTATCTTGGGCGCGTTCATTGGTACGGAACTTGCCTAATAGTTGATCGACAAATTCTTGGAAGTCGTTGTATTGGCTGAAGTCTACATCGCCTGTATAACCACGCTCAAAGTCTGGAGTGTACTGCTCGCGTGACGCTGGTGGGCGACCACCCTGTCCTTGAAATCCTCCTTGCTTCCAATATTGACCAAAGCGATCATATTGTTGACGCTTGGTCGTGTCGGCAAGAACTTCGTAGGCTTCGCCAATGTCTTTAAATCTCTCCTCGGCTGCCTTATCGTTGGGGTTGAGGTCGGGATGATATTTCCGCGCTAACCTACGATACGATCGCTTAATTTCGTCAGCGGTCGCTGTCTTTGGTACACCGAGGATTTCATAATAATTGCGAAAATTTTGCATATTTCCCGAACTGCAAACAGAGAGATAATTTAGCTTACTTTATAGCGATCTCCAAACCCAGATATTTAGAGACTGTGCTTTGTGGGGCCTCTAAATATTTGGGTTTTAGATCCAACTACGAAACCACATTAGCACGGGCAAATAACCCGATGAGATCGGTAAACCGATATAAATGGGCAACCAAAATAAAAAAGCGATCGCCACTATTCCAAAAATACCGATCCCGATTGCTCTGACGATATCCAATGTTGAGCGCCACATTAGCGACACTACTAGCGCTAGAGCCATAAAAGCAAATATAGATGCTGGCATATAGTGATACAAAAATATACACCGCCGACTTAAGCTCCAAGGCAACCAATGGGCGGCAAAGCTAGTAGTTACATAAATTGCTAGCCAAGTAGTCTTGGGCAAACTACTTAGTTTATAAGGAAGCAATTCTTGATGATGCGATGAACTCGCATTATTAAAAACTGCTCGGACTCGCTCGTAAAACCTAAATTTAGATGTAATCAAAAATATTAGGTACAGTAAGGCGATCGCACTCAGCCAATATAAAAATGGATTTCCCATCGCATGGACAAACTCCACTGTGCCATTAGGACGATTTTTATAAAAATAGGCAACTGGACGAATCAACAAAACCCAACTCCACCAAGATGAGCAGTAAGGATGGACTGGCTCAGTTTTGCCAACGCCTAAGTTTTGGTGAAAGCCTAAAATTTGGCGATGAAGTTTCCAAATATCGCGTTCAGGATTAATCATCAAATGCGGAATCCACTGCACTAGATAAAAAGTAATCGGGACAATCACTAACCCAACTACCATCTGAGCCACGTTTAGGGTCTGGCGATAATGTGACCATGCATAGCCTGCGATCACCACTAATCCGACTACATAAGCTAAACCAGTCCACTTTACACTTACCGATGCGCCGAACATTAAGCCAGTGGCGATCGCCCAAAACCATCGTTGTCGCGATCGCTTCAGTGCTAGCAACATACATAACTGACTGAGCATCCCAAACAGCAAAATGTAAATATTGATCAAGCCAAATCTTGACTCCACCAATAGTAAGCCATCCATCGCCACAAACCAACCAGTCAGCCATGCCCAACTGCGGCGATCGCTAAGTTGCCAGACAAACTCGTAGGTAACTAGAGGTAAAAGCGAACCTGCCAGAGCGGTCATAAAACGATAGCCCAAGGGCGCATAACCAAAAAATTGAATTCCTAGGGCAATAATGTACTTTGCTAGGGGTGGATGAGCATCAAATAGAGTCTCACCGCGCAGATAGTTTTGAGCAAACTTGGGATAATAAATTTCATCAAAAACTACATCCGCCGTGCCGTCCAAATTCCAAAAACGGGTGGCAAATGCAACTAAGGCGATCGCCATTACTCCAAATACAGGCTGTTCTGACAGCCAAATCAGGCGATCGGCAAAGCGCTTAAAAATATCCACTATTGGCAACTACTTACCTGTTTTAAGCTGAGCAACGAGGGACTCTAAATCACTAATATTTGGAACTCCAGATAAAAACACGCCATTCATCACGAAAGAAGGAGTACCGCGCACTCCTAAAGACTTACCTAGCTCAAAATCTTTTTTAACTGCCGCCTTTGCTTCTTCACTTTGGCGATCGCGATTAAACTTGGCGATGTCTAGTTTGAGAGTATTGGCGATTTCTAAATAAAAATCCTCACCTAAGCGATTTTGCTGCTCAAATAAAGCATCATGGTATTCCCAAAACTTGCCCTGTTGCATCGCTGCCCAAGATGCGTAGGCGGCAGGTTCAGCCTGCGGATGGATCTCTGCTAGGGGGAAATGTTTGAATACTAAGGTTACGTCTTGCTTGTTTTTCTCCATAAATTCCTTCACGACAGCATAGCCTTTGGCGCAAAAAGGGCATTCAAAGTCGGAGAACTCTGCAAAAACTATTTTTTGAGTACTTGACCCGATGACTGGAGAATTGCGAAGCAGTAGACGAGGTTCTTGCTGAATTTGTGATAATACCTTGCCGCGCAACTGTTCTTCTTGCTGAGCTTGAGATTTTTGATAGGACTGTACTGAGTCTAAAATCACCTGTGGATTTTTGCGAATAATTTCTAAGACTTTGGATTCAAATTGAGCCTCAGACAGTTGGGCGTTTGCCGATTGATCTGTGGAAACGCAACTAGTAATCATCAGTAAGAGCGCAACTAAAGCTGAAAGCAAGTAAGGTTGGAGTCGCATCGCAGAATATCCCAATTAGTCACAAGTAAGTAGTTAATCCTTAAAACCCAAGCTATTGGGCAGCACAATAGCTTGGGTTTAGTTTATAACGACGCTGAGTCAATTAAAAGGTGTAAATGATTGCCTAATTTCGACACTACGAGAGATGGCGCTTTCATGATAAATGCGGTATTCCATAGTATACGTCCGAAGAATGCCTTAAAACTTTGCTATGAATGTTACTGCTACAGACTTGCTAGCGATCGCCATTTTTACAATTACGATGATGTCTCTGGTGGGAACTATGGTAGGACTATCGCCAATCGTCCCTACTGCGATCGCAGTTAGCTTACTAAGTGCATGGGGAATGGACATTGGCTGGTTTCAAGGCAAGTTTGGAGCCTATGCTCAGGCATGGCTGAGGGCAAGATCTCCTGCATATCGTGAGCGAGTTTCATATCATGAGGCGGGGCATTTTTTGGTGGCGCATCTATTAGGATTTCAAGTAACTAATTATGCGATCGCGGGAATTGTTGGGCGATCGCTGGGTGAAATACTTGCCGATGATTACTTTACAGGCATTGAAGGAGGCGTGGAAGTTGCCGTAGTTGAGCAGCCTAGCTCGATCAATCTTTCGGCAAATCTTCTTGATCGTTACAGCACTGTGTATATGTCAGGTATCGCTGCCGAGCAGTTAATGCTTGAGGGTACAACTGAAGGTGGAAATGATGATTTGCAAAAGTTGCGGAAGGCAATCTCTCACTTACCGCATCCAATCACTCAAGAGCGTTGGGCTTTGATGAATGCTCGGAGTCTACTGAGTGATCATCAATCTATTTTGGTGACGCTGCGCGAAAAAATGCTAAGTGCCGCAACAGTACCTGATTGTTGCCAGATGATCGATCAAGCTCTCAAAGATGAAGAGTTGGTAAATTTATAGCGCTCAGCCAACGCTGACTAAGCGAAGCGCTGAGCCTGTCGAAGCCATACAAACTTGTTCCAAAACCCAAATATGATTCGGCGGGCTTCGCCCGCCGAATCATATTTGGGTTTTGGAGCTATGTTTTCATCCGATTGGTGTAGCAACAAAAGCAAGTTACTGCTAGTCTACTTACCCATGTTCGCTAGATATCTTGAGGATGTCTCCAATATGAATAAGTTTCCCTGTTTCGCTAATATCATTGCAAATGCTGCTTTTGTCATCGCTCTCACTAGTCCCGCGATCGCTAACGCCCAAAAAGTTGTTTATATCTCTCCCCAAGGCGCTGACACAGTTGACGCAGGAAATGTTGATCGTCCCTTTCGGACAATCACTTCCGCGATCTCTGCAAACCCACAGGCTGGAACTATTTTTCAATTAAGTAATGGTACTTATAGCAATGCCAGTGGTGAAAGCTTTCCTATTCGCTTGCCCAGAGGTTCAGCTTTGATTGGTAGTCAAAATGGTAGTACTAATGGAAGCATTGTAATCAACGGCGGTGGGCGCTTTATAAGTTCTACTTTTGCTAGCCAAAATATTGCGATCGCGGCGGCAAACGACTCACGCATTGAGGGGATTACAATCACTAATAATAATCCTCGTGGCTATGGTCTCTGGCTAGAATCTAGTCGCAATGTCACCATTGCGAACAATCGCTTCATCGGCAATACACACGATGGCATCTTCTTGACGGGAAGAGCGAACGCTTATATTGGCAATAATCTATTTGCAGAAAACAGAGGGAGTGGTCTCTCGGCGGTGGGTTCCAGCACTGGCGAAATCCGTGATAACCGATTTGAGAATACAGGCTTCGGTTTATCGATTGGTCAACGGTCGCAAGTTGTTTTAACTAATAATAATATTTCTCGAAATGTTGATGGCATCATTATTTCCAACATGGCTCAGCCAACTTTACGCGGCAATGCGATCGCGGACAATCAACGCAATGGATTAGTGGTACTGAGCAGTTCTAGTGGCTCTCCTCGTCCTGATTTGGGAACAACGCTCTCTCTCGGAAATAACATTTTTAGAAATAACCGTGAGTTTGATATTAATAATGCGACAACTATCCCTATTGCCGCCGTTGGCAATCAAATTACAGCTTCTCGTGTTAAAGGCTCAATCGATCTGCGTGCGTCTCGTTCTCCAATAACCAATGCGATCGCAGTTGCACCTAGACCAATATCCATTCCTACAGTCAATCCATCTAACAATTCAAATAATGTAGTTATCGCAGTTCCTATTCAGCCTTCTAATCCTGCGCCTGTCTTTGTCCCTGCTCAACCACCAGTTCGAGCCTTACCCAATCCCGTTATTTCCAATAGTCCTAATGGAAGTAGCTCACCTATCAGCATCGTGATTGAACGCGAATATACTCGCCCAAATAACTCTGGACAAGTCGCTGCTTTACCGCTAGCCCTAGATCCGTCAACGGGTAAGGCTCTTCAGTATCGCGTGATTGTCCCCTCCAGTTCTACTGTGGTTACTCGCAGAGTTAAAACGATTGTGCCAAGCGCTTTTCGATTGTCGCGTGGTGGTCGTATGGTGCTGCAAGTGGGAGCCTATAGCGATCGCCCTACGGCAAGTCAGTTAGTGCAGAAGTTAGCACAAGCAGGTGTCAATGCAGAAATTGTTTCTTTTCAATAAAGTCTAAAACCTGTAGCGCACGCTGCGCGTGCGCTACAGGTTTTTGGGTTTTAAGGTTTTTTTTGCCTAGTTACTTATAACATTGAGGCATCAAAATAAAAAATCAATTAGTCATAAGCGATCCTGAAATTCTCTCTGGTATTCCTGTTTTTAATAGAACTAGGGTTCCTGTAAAAACCTTACTTGATAGTTTTTATCTGAATAGTTTATAGCGATCGCATATCACCACAGCTAGAGTGCGATCGCGGATTATACATTTTGATATTTTATGTAAGCAAAGCTTCATCTAAACATTAGATGTGATAAGGTAAACAAAATACGACTATTGGCTAAAAGTCTATGCCTAATCAGCTTTTCTATGGCGACAATCTCGAAGTTTTGCGGCGACACATCAAGGATGAGTCGGTGGATTTGTGCTATATCGATCCACCGTTTAACTCAAAGCGCAACTATAACCAGATTTATAACAATATTGGCAAAGAAGATCAGGCTCAGGCGCAAGCTTTTATTGATACTTGGACTTGGGATGATATTGCTAATCAGGGTTTAGCGGAGATTCAAGAAAATTATTTAGGTCATTTTACTTCTCAAAGTATCGATCTGATTTCTGGTCTGGCGAAGGTTTTGGGTAAGGGAAGTTTGCTTGCTTATCTCGTTAGTATGACGTTGCGAATTGCTGAGATTTATCGAGTCCTAAAACCGACAGGAAGTTTTTATTTACATTGCGATCCAAGCGCAAGTCATTATCTAAAGCTTATTTTAGATGCTATCTTTTGCGCTCAGAGTGGAGATTTTTTGAATGAGATAGTCTGGTGTTACAGGGGCGGTGGTTCTCCAAAAACTGATTTTGGAAGAAGACATGATGTTATTTTCAGATACTCAAAAACTAAGATTTATAAATTTAATTCAGATGCAATTAGAATACCATACCAAGCAGAAGGCATTGGGAGAAAAGACGATGCTATGTGGGGGAAACACAAGGGAACGAATAAGGTTTATAAACCGAATCCTCTTGGAAAAA
>JBBQRB010000078.1:0-13756 GCA_038215315.1 Pseudanabaenales cyanobacterium | reverse complement strand
AGGTTCTGGCAAAATTGGTACTTGGTAAATAACTTCTTCAGGATGGCTAGGCGGGATGCCCTCAGAAACAATAATTTCCTCAATGACGGTTTTAACTATCGGTGCGGCTACCGTAGACCCAAAAGCATCTGCTCCTACTGGTTCATCAATTACAGCCAAGATCACGTAACGAGGTTCTTGAGCAGGAAAAATTCCCACAAAGTTAGTGATTTTGGCATTAGTACTATAACCACCACCATTAGGATCGGCTTTTTGAGCAGTTCCTGTCTTTCCTGCAATCCGATACCCAGGAATCTTAGCGGTCTGACCAGTGCCTTTCTGCACAACATTAGTCATCATTTCCAGAACTCGTTGAGCCGTAGCAGCCGAGATTACTTGACGAGGGTTAGCTAGCTTGGGTTGAAAATATTCTTCCCCTTCTTCATTAATCAATCCCTTCACCACATGGGGCGTTATCAGCTTACCTCCACTCGCCAAGATGCCCTGCATTTGCACCATCTGCATCGGTGTAAGTGAAAATCCCTGCCCAAAGGCAGCAGTGGCTGGTTCAATCACATATTCAATAAACTGCTCTTGAGGTTTCAGCGCACTTGGAGCCTCTGCTGGCAAATCCACACCCGATATATCGCCAAACCCAATCCGCTCTAGCCAACCATAATAAATCGATGGCTTCATGCGTTGCACAATATGCACCATGCCCACATTGCTCGATCGCTCCAAAATCTGGCTAATACTAAGTGCACCAGGAGAACCTACTTGATCGTAGTCAAAGTTATTCACAGGCCAGCCGCCAATCGACAACGAGCCTTCATCATTTAAAACTGTGTCGGGCTGAATTGCCCCAGCTTCGAGGGCGATCGCGACGTTGATTGGCTTGAAAGTCGAGCCTGGTTCATAGAGATCGGAAACCGCCCAATTTTTAAATAGTTCTAAACTCTTGACTTCATAAAAGCGATTAGGGTCGTAAGTTGGCTCAGTCACTAGGGATAGCAAGCCACCATCCCTAATATCCATGACAATCACAGTGCCACGTTTGGCACTAAATTTAACCATTTGCTGCTTGAGTACTTGCCTAGCGGTGCGCTGGATTCTGGCATCAATAGTCATCTGCAAACTAGTGCGATCGCTGCGAATCATCCCCGCAGGAATACGGGTAGGAATCAGCTTGCCATAACCATCCTGTGTAACTTCAGGAGCTTGATCAGTTCGCTCCAACAATTTTTCTTGACTAATTTCGATTCCAGCCTGTCCACGATGCTCGACATTTACATAGCCAACTACCTCTGCGGCAAGATCTTGTTGAGGATAAAGACGATGACGCTGCTGCACAAGCTCTAGTCCATCTATTCGCAAATCATAAATACGATCAGAAGTCTCTTCTGACAGCCAATATTCCAAGATCGATGAAGTATCGCGACTGAGGATATTAGTTAACTCTCCAACAGGTCGCCTTAAAATTGGCGCAAGCTTAGTGGCAATCTCTTCGATTGGTGACTCTAATTGATCTTTTTTAGTTTTTTTAAAAAGGTATGGATGAGCAAATAATGTGTAAACAGGTCGATCAAGGGCAAGGACAGTTCCTTTGCGGTCAGTAATTGTACGGCGTGGGATAAAAGGACGCAGTGTATACATTTGCTGCTTCCTTGCCCTATCAGTTAGATCGGGTGATGTGACAACCTGTAAAAAGACTAAGCGCACAATTAAGCCCACCATCGATAATGTCAAGAAAAGCCAAATCAATACAGTGCGGCGCTTGAAAAGATTGAGTGTGGCAAGATCTTTGGGCAGAAAAGATGGAGTCATAGCTATTCTGAAAGGCTCTCTAGTCTGGTTGATTGACTGATCTCTTGGCATAGTTGGCGAAAGCGATCGCCACGAACTTCAAAATTAGCAAACTGGTCAAAGCTAGCACATGATGGCGAGAATAACACAGTTGGCAAAGGCTGACTAGGATGATTGTAAACGCGATGGTGAGCAATAGTAGCTGCCCTCTGGACGGCTCTTTCTAGGGTCTCAACTATTTCATAATTTTTAAAACCTGATTCTGCTAGCATTTCCGCAAATAATAACGCAGCTTCGCCAATCAGCAATACCGCGATCGCTCTTTGGCGAATTTGCTCTATCCATTTACTCGCATCTCCCTGTTTGGGCTGTCCACCCGCAATCAAAATTACTGGTGCTTTGACAGCGCGTAGACCAACTTCGGCAGCATCATAATTTGTCGCTTTACTATCATTAATATAGGCAATGCCTTCATAACAACAGACCTGTTCAAGACGATGGGGAACCCCCTGAAACTTAGAAACAGCTAGAGCAATATGCTCTGAGGCAATCCCTGCCAACTTAGCCACCGCTACCGACATTAATAAGTTTTGACGGTTATGCTTGCCTAACAAAGTCCAATTGGATATAGGGAATACTGGTTCGCCTCGAAATTTTACCCAAGCATTGCTAATACAAACCCCATCCGAAACAGCTTCGACTATATGTTCATCAATGCTAGTCCAAACTGCGGCCGGCCACATCGCCGCCCCAAATTTGATTAAGTAAGGATCATCACCATTCACAACGATATGGGTAGCCCTGTCAATCAAACTTGCCTTGATATTTCGATAGGCATCTAGGGTGTAATGACGGTTAAGGTGATCGGGAGTAAAGGTTGTCCAAATACCGATATGCGGCTTGACAGTTTGAGTTGATTCAATCTGGTAACTACTTAACTCGGCAATAATCCAGTCTGGTTGGATTTCTTTTTGCAAAACTTGGAGGGCAATTTCACAAGCAGGAAAGCCGATATTGCCGCAGGCGATCGCATGGAGTCCCGCCTGCTGAAAAATTGCTGCTGTCAGCGCCGTAGTTGTAGTTTTACCATTAGTTCCAGTAATACCCACCCAAGGAATCTGATGCAGATATCGCCATGCTAGCTCGATTTCACCAATTGTCTCGATGCCAAGCGATCGCGATTTCTCCACCTCAAGACGATCCCAAGGTACGCCTGGACTAACCACAACCAAATCCACAGCCTGACCTGAAGCAAGCAAATTTTTAAAATCTGGAAACCCGCCCAGACTGACCGAAAATCCCTCTAATTCTAATTCTTGTTTGCGTAGTTCCAAACTAGGACTAACGTTGCTATCGCTGAGCGATACTCGCCAGCCATCAGCTTTAAGTAGTTTTGCCGCCGAAATTCCAGACTGCCCTAGTCCCAGTACATACGCTTGATGCATATAGATTGCTTTATTTATATTTGATAAGTTTGCTAAAAAAGTTAATTATTAAGGATACATGAACATGAACGTCAATAGATTTACACTCATAATCTGTCGTCAAGCGTAACCCAAGAAGTAGATGGCGGCGCGGCGCACCGCCATCTACTTCTTGATAGCTATAACTACAACCTCAATAACGAATAGAAAACAATGACAACCAGCAAAATATATCTCAAAAATGTTAGAGCCTATGGATATATTGGATATCTACCCGAAGAAAATATATTGGGTCAGTGGTTTGAAGTAGATGCTACGCTATGGGTCGATTTTGATAAGTCCACCTACAGTGACGAAATCGAAGATACTGTCAACTACATTTCTTGTATTCAAAAGATTGAAAAGCTCATCCAAACTCAAAAATTTAAGTTGATCGAACGGCTAGTTGGGGCGATCGCTGACAGTCTTCTTGAGGATTCTAAAATCTCACAAGTAGAAGTAAAGGTGATCAAACGCCCACCCATTCCTAACTTCCAAGGATCTGTTGCCGTAGAAATTATGCGATCGCGCTCTCAACCCACAAGCTCTGTTAAAACCATTCAAGCAAAGCTAGAAACGATCATTTCAACCGAACCTGAGATTAAAGCTAAACCCGCAATCCCAAAACCTACAGATGAAGATACGGGAACATCAAAAGTAATTAGTATCCATACCGATGGTGCTTGTTCTAAAAATCCAGGTCCTGGCGGTTGGGGCGTAGTCATTCATTTCGCCGATGGCAGCATCAAAGAACTCGGCGGCGGCATTCGCGAAACCACCAATAACCAAATGGAACTCCAAGGTGCGATCGCGGCTTTAGAGTTTCTCGCATCTCAAAAACAGTCTAGCTCAGTTGATCTCTATACCGATAGTAAATATGTTCTAGACGGAATTACAAAGTGGATTAAGGGCTGGAAGAAGAACGGCTGGAAAACCAAGGACAACAAACCTGTCAAAAATCAAGAATTTTGGCAACAACTTGATCCACTAAATTCATCAAATATTCGCTGGCATTGGGTAGAAGGTCACTCTGGCGATCCTGATAATGAGCGTTGTGATGCGATCGCCCGCAGCTACACCGCCAAGTACGCCTAAAAGAGAGACTCGCATTGCGCTTTTGTAAAACCCAGAGAGATTTTTGAAAGTGCCGCAAAGCGGCACTTTCAAAAATCTCTCTGTACCCTTTATAGGGTAGAAAACCCAAGAAACGAGTTGCGGCGCGGAGCGCCGCACCACTAATCTTTCACTGGGGTTGGCATAGTATTTTTATAGTCATCTCATTTTGTAAAAGTGGAGTAATAAGAAATTGACTACTGAATTAAAAAAGTTTGTAATGTGGGGCAGCTACTGCGAAGGTGTTTTAGAAAAACGGACACCTTTTCGACAAGCGCATCTTGACAATCTTAAAGCCTTAAATGATGCAGGTAAGTTGCTAATTATTGGACCAACTCAAGATGTGACAAAAGTATTTGCCGTATATGTTGCCACTGACGAGGATTCAGCTCGTCAGCTAGTAGAGTCTGACCCATATTGGCTAAACCAAATTTGGACTGATTACGAAATTCACGATTGGCTTCAAGTCTACTAAATCAAAGCCCAAAAGAGAGGCGGCGCTTCGCGCCGCCTCTCTTTTGGGCTTTATGTCCTGAGTAGCGACAGCCATAATTGCCTAACTTTCAAGATCAGGGTTGTTGGGCTTGATTGCAAAATGGTTGAACAAAATACGGCTGATGCCTGCGATCGGAGGAGCTATCACAGCACCGATGATGCCCAGAAGTTCCGCACCGACAATAATTGACAGTAATAGTTCAAAAGGATCAAGGCTTAAATAGGGGGCAACTAGCCAAGGTTGTAAAATAAAAGCCTCGACTTGCTGTAACCCAAAACAAATGAATAGCGCGATCGCGCCTCGATCAAAGCCAACGTCCCAAGCTGTGATCATGATCGCAAATAGAGCCATCAAGCCACCAATGTATGGGATTAAATTGGTGACTGCTGCTAATAGCCCCAACGCGCCAGCAAAGGGAATTCCAAAAATGGTAAGTACTAAGTAGGTGCAGAAACCAAGCAAGCTAGAAGTGCCAAAACGCCCCACAACATAAGCTCCAAGACATCTTGTAATTGGAGGGATTAAAATTCTGACTTCCTCTTGAATCTCCTTAGAAAAAAGGCTCAAACAGCGTCTGAGTAAAGTTTTAGAATTAATCACCATATAGGCGGCAATTAACATACTTAAAACGCCCACCCCGATCGCGTTAACAAATTGCAAAGTGAAATCAAAAGTCTGACTAACTAAATTTTTGCCAAAATTTTGTGCCTGATCTATGAGGGGCTGAGTTTGCAGCAGTTTATCTAATTGATCTTGGCTAATATTTAGCAAACCGCCTTGAGGTAACTGAATCTGCTCTAACAAGTTTGGCAATTTGATAAAAAATTGCCCTAATTCCAAAATGATTTGTGGCGCAGGGGCGATCGCTAAAATCATCACGACCATCAAGACTAAGTACAAAATCAATACTGCACCCACACGACCAACGCCAAATTCCCAAAGTTGATACTTGAGCCGAAACCTTGTCAGATACTCAACTATTGGTGTGATTGCCCCTGCCAAAAACAGACTCGTCAGCAATAGCTGTAGAGTTTGTCGCAGCCTGAAGGCAAGGTAAATAGCGATCGCGAAAATTACAATTCGCTTGAGATATTTAGTTAGAGAGTTTTTACCTTTGATCACAGTTTCATCTTGTCTTTTGTTAACTCAGAGACCTTCTGTTTGTAACGACTTTACCTATAATTAGCATATATGTTCTTAAGTTAATAAAAATTTCACATGAACTACGGCTATGAAGCGATCGCGATTGGCAGACGTATTTTGCTAGAACTATTCCGCACCTATCGAACCATGCTTTTATGGGTGATTTTTCCAGTTTCGATGCTGTTGCTTAACGGGTTTGTCCTAGCAGAAGGTTCTAAAATCAGCACTACAGAATCATTCAAACTAGCTGCCCCAGCTACACTAATCGGCTCAGCTTTATTCTTTAGCTGTCTTGGCGGCACTATGTCTACGATTGTCACTGAAAGGGAGAATTTGACAATTAAGAGGTTGTTAATTGCCCCAATTAAGGGAGTATCGTATTTTTTGGGTATTTTCTTTGCCTATGGGGTGATCGGTCTGGGGCAGAGCTTAATTATTTACACCGTAGCTGCTTTTTGGGGGGTGCGCTTTAGCGGATCAATTGCCCTAGGTCTTGTCATTGTGTTAGCAAGCATTGGCTCCTACGTGGGAATGGGATTTGTTCTTGCTACTAGGTTTGCGCGTAGAGCTGAGGATGTAAATTCATTAATGGCAGCCGTTGGAGTTCCTCTTCTAATACTAGGAGGGGCATTCTTCCCCACCACTTTTTTATCAAAAGACTTACTCTTAATTACTCAATTCAATCCTGTTTATCATATGAGTGAAGCTTTTACGGCACTGTCTATTGACAGTAAAACTTTGACAAGCAGCGATTGGTTATTGCATATTCGTTTTTTGTTTGGTTTCTTTGCTATTGCGATCGCATCAGGTTGGCTTGCCTATAAAAAAATGCTACGCAGCGAGAGCCATCTATAAGAACTCAGAAAATATTTATTAAACGCTGAGATAAAAAATAATTTATGCCTTTTTTTGCTATTTTTAGAAACCATAATCTAGCTCTGCCAAGTCAAATTAAGTCGAGATTTTAATGACAAATCAAGTGATAGTATGGTTTCAATTCTGGGGTATAGTCTTACAATTGTTAACCTACAGTCTGTCATTTTCAAAAGTAGAGTCACTCCGTGTTCTTCAATCTCAGCTTAATAACGATAATGATATCAAGGAGCAATTACTTGGTATTGGTTGAACCTTTAGAGGCTTGATACGTGGCTAGTTGTAGAAAAGTCAAGACCACGAGAAGTAAATAATGAGAAAATTAATGATAGCCAAGGATAGACTCAAAATCAGCATCATTACCCAATTTTATCCACCTGACTATGCTGCAACTGGACAATTTGTATATGATTTAGCTGGTGCTTTAGTTGAACAAGGTTTTGACGTAAGTGTATTTACGGGGATGCCAGGGTATGCATTTAAGCAAACTGACGTAAAGCGTCAAGAAGATGACATAAATGGCGTATTTATTCGTCGTACTGGCTCAGTTCATTTGATGTCAAAGCGTATCCGTAGCAAACTATTTGGTAGTATTTTATTTTTACTTCGTTGTGTAATTAAATTTCGCCGCAAAGGCATTCGCGGATCTCACTTAGTACTTACTTCGGCTCCACCATTTTTGGGATTAATCGGCTGGTTCTATAACAAAATTTTCAAGCATTCCTATAGCTGCATCATCTACGATATCTATCCAGAAGTAGCTGTACGCTTAAAAGTAGTCGCTCCAGACCACTGGATTGTTAAATTTTGGGAGTTTGTAAATCGTAAGGTTTGGGAAAGAGCTGACTCTTTAATTGTTTTGAGTGAGCCAATGAAAGAATTGTTGGTCAGTAAGAACAAAAACTTAGCTGATAAAATTCATGTAATTCATAGTTGGGCTGACCCTAAATTTATCAAGCCGATCGCTAAAGATGAGAATTGGTTTGCTAAGCAATATGGACTAACTAATCACTTTGTTGTTTTATACTCTGGCAACTTGGGACGCTGCCATGACTGTCAGACAATTCTAAAATGTGCCGAGATTTTAAAGAATCATCCCAGTATTAAATTTGTATTTATCGGTAATGGCGTAGGCTCGCAGATAATCAAATCGGAAATTGCTGCTGGAAATTTACCCAACACTTTACAATTACCCTATCAAGACAAAGAAGTTCTTCCCTTTTCGTTGACAGCTTGTGATCTTTCTTTGGTAAGTATTTTGCCTAACGTTGGTGACACTGTCGCCCCATCAAAGATGTATGGCATCTTAGCTGCTGGCAGACCTGTTGCGGCCATTTGTCCCGAAGATAGCTACCTTCGGGAAATCATTGATGAAGGAAACTGCGGTAATTATTTCAACAATGGTGATGCACAAGGATTAGCGGACTACATATGTTTATTAGAAGCAAACCCCAGAATGCAGGCTAGCTTAGGTAACAATGCGCGTAAATTATTAGAGCTAAATTACACGGTTGATAAAGCTGTACCAAAGTACGTTAACGCTTTAGGGTTGAAGGAAAAAATGTCTTTTTCCGCAGAACACCATCAAGCTAGTCTCTATACCCATGAGTTTTAAGTAGTTGAACTTAATAGGCTACGAAAGCCTGTTCTATATAGGTTTTTAGATAAAGAAGATCTGAAGTTGTTTTTGTGGAAATATTTGATTTGTGGAGATTATCACAATTACTAATATTTTTTTGATAACGAACTAACGCAACATCAAAGCGACAGGCTAATTCAGACAGTTGAGGATGCTTATCTAAAAAGATTAAGGCAGTTTTAATTAATTTGGCTTGTTTCTTAGGGGTCACTGCTAAGCTACCATCAGCATCTAAGTTATAATTTCCCCTTGTCTTCACCTCAACAAATATTAGCCACTGCCGATCGCAAGCAATTAGATCAATCTCACCCCATTTGCATCGCCATTGGGTCGCTAAAATTTGCCAACCGTTATTTTTTAAGAGCTTCGCAACTAGCATTTCGCCGCGATCGCCTACTTCTTTTGACATAAACTTAGATCTAGAACTTATTTATACTTAGTATTATGAAAAAAATAGATTTGAAATTACGCAACTATATCTTCAAAACAATAAATTTATTTGCTCTAATAAGCCTGTGCTTATTTTTATGCGCTGTGCAGCCTAGCTTAGCAGATGTATATGTAAAAGCATTCCTTCAAGGAGCGGACTTCTCAGATAAATCTCTTCTCGGATACCAATTCAATGAATCAGATTTGAGAAATACATCTTTTGTGAATGCTAATGCTCAAGGAGTTAGCTTTTTTGCGGCAAACATGAAAGAAGCTAATTTAACAGGAGCCAACCTAAGTTACAGCACTCTAGATAATGCCCGTCTTGATCGAGCTAATTTAACTAACGCTGTTGTTGCAGGATCTTTTGCTTACGGTACTTCTTTTAATAATGTGATCATTGATGGAGCAGACTTTACGGATGTTGATTTAAGATCTCCTATACGCAAAAAACTTTGCCAAGTAGCCCAAGGTCAAAACCCTGTGACGGGAAGAATGACTCGTGACACCCTTGAATGTGATATATAGCGAGATTTCCTGTCTCTAACGTTAGCGACTTGTTATTAGTCTAAAGTACCCACAGTTTCGGAATTGATATATTCCTATTACTTTATTCGGGTTTAAAGGTTATGATGACTCTTAATTATCCATGCCATATTGGGAATTATTATTCTATTCAAGGGCTTAACTGCTACAGAATTTGATATTTGTGATGCTAGTAAATATTCTAAAATCGTTCTGAGGATCGCTCTGCTTATCAGCGTATGCAGTTAAATGAAACTTTCAGTGACTTGTCAAGTGGCAGATTGCTACAAAGAAGCTTATTGCCACAAAGCCTGCCCTCCTACCCTGGGCTAGATATTGCTGCAGAAGTCTGGACAGCAGTAGACCTTGGTGGCGATTATTATCAGTTTTTAGAACAGTCAGGAACATTGGCGGTAGCGATCGCGGACTCTTCTGGTAAGTCAGTGGCAGGGGCAATTCATGCAGCCCTATTTAAGGGGCAGTTAGATGCTTATGGTCAGCAAGGTAGGCTTCAAAACCCTACTTCCATGCTTAACTCTCTAAATCAATTATTATGCAAAAGTGGCACTGATGATGCGGTAGCCCTTTGCTATGGAGCCTTAGATCTCGTAAATTATGATCTACATTTAGGCAATGCTGGTATTCCAGGACCATTAATTTATCGTGCTCAGACTAACACTTGCGAAGAAATAGTTAACCCTGCGATCGCCCTAGGTCGATTTGATAGTGCATCCTACCGAAGTATTTCAAGACCACTGAATGAGGGTGATATTGCTGTATTTTTTAGCGACGGTCTATTTGAAGCAACCAGTCCCATTGATGAGGAGTTCGGCAGAGCAACTTTAGATGATATATCACCACTGCGTAAAACCGTAATTCAACTAGCTAAATACTCCGCCTTAGAAATCCTACGGGGCTTAAAAACTGCTCTTGATCAATTTTCAGAAAGAGAGATACCTGATGATGACGTATCAATCGTAGTCATTAAACTCACCCAAAAAGTTAACTTTGCTGAACTTAGAAACTGTCCTTATCTTGAGTCTCTCCAAGCATGGCAACGTTCTGAAGAAACCGATGAATCAGCTTTGCTACGTGGTACTCGTCTTGCGGAAGCTGTAGATTGGTCTCAAAAACAGACAGACTTATCTCGGATTGATATTAATTTTTTAGAATCTTCACAGAGAATCAACGAGAGAGAGCAGCTCATCGCTGCCCGTGCTGCTGATGCTGATCGTTTAGAAAAACTAAGTCACGAACTTGAAAACAGCTTAGATGCGGAGCGTCGCCAACGGGTGATCGCGGAGATGGGCGAGATTAACGAAAAGATCGTGGCAATGACTATTTCTTCTGAGGCTCTATATCTCTCTAATAATCATATTGAAGCCATGATTGCGGGTGTGATTGGAGGAGTACAACTCAAACGCTTAACGACTCAAGTTGATGAAAGTACTTTAGAAAACCTGAGAGCCAATACTCAGATCAGGGCAATTACGGCTTTAGAGCAAGTTGTCTATGGAACCCACGAATACAATCGATTAGAAGGACATGGATTTTGGGTTAACAAAGTATGCTACTCCCGTGATGGTCAATTTATTGCCTCGGCAAGTAGCGATCGCACGATCAAAATCTGGAATGTTTCGGGTGTCTTACTTCAGACCTTAGTAGCGCATACAAATTGGGTAACAAGCGTTGCCTTTAGCCCTGATGGCAATCTATTAGTCTCAGGAAGCCGAGACAACATGATTAAATTATGGCAACGAAGTCTTGAGTCAGGGCTTTTTTTAGCTCAGCCCATCGCTACTCTCAAAGGACATGATGGCCCTATCCTAGATGTGTGTTTTAGTCATGACGGCGAAATAATAGCCTCGGCAAGTGAAGATACAACTGTCAAGCTCTGGAAAAATGACGGAACCTCAATTCGCACTTTAAGGGGTGGACACGATCGCTGGGTGACTTGCGTAGCATTTCATCCCAATGGTAAATCTCTAGTTTCGGGAAGTGCCGATCGCAATTTAATCATTTGGAATCTTCAAGGTGTACCAATTAGACATTTGCGCGGTCATGATAGTTTTGTTGAAAGTGTTGCTTATGCTCCCAATGGTCTAGCAATTGTCACAGGAAGTCGCGATCGCACCGTAAAAATGTGGGGCTCGGATGGAGTTTTGATCAAAACCTTCTACGGGCACTCAGATAAGGTTTGGAGTGTTGCTTTTAGTAACGACAATCATACAATTGCCTCTAGCGGTTTTGATCGTTCAATTCGTATATGGGATATTGAACAAGGGCTAATATACACATTCCAAGGACATGGAGATGTTGTAAATAGCATAGCTTTTAGCCCGGATGGAAAGACATTAGCATCAGCCAGCAGAGACACTACGGTCAAGATATGGGCAATTCGTGGTACACCTTTAAGAACATTGATGGGACACACCGATGAAGTTATTTCTGTCGCAGTTAGCCCTAACTCGAAACTATTAGCATCAACTTGCAAAGATAAAACTGTCAATCTTTGGAATGCTAATGGTACTCTCAAAGCTATTTTAGAGGGTCATAATGACAAAGTTAACTGCGTTACATTCAGTCCTGACAGTTCAACAATTCTAACTGCTGCGGCTGATGCCAGTATTAAAATGTGGAATGCAGACGGCACCCTAATTGATACCATTAGTGCCCATCGCGCCGAAATCTATAAAGTTGTCTACCGATGTGATGGTCAAGTATTTGCCTCTTGTAGTGCCGATGGGACTGTTCGTGTTTGGAGTGCCGACGGGAAATGGCTCCAAACACTGACTGGGCATACAGCAGAAGTCTATAGTATTGACTTTAGTCCCGATGGAAGTATGCTTGCCTCAGCTAGTAAAGATAAGCTTATTAACCTCTGGAGTTGGGATGGGACATTGCTCAGAACCCTAGATGGTCATAGTGCAGAAGTTTATACTGTCTGCTTTAACCCCAATGGCAAAATGATTGCTAGCGGTAGCATGGATCAAAGTCTAAAGCTATGGAGTATCGAAGGTGATTTAATCAAAACCCTGAATGGACATAGCGCTGAAGTTACCAGTGTCTGTTTTAGTCCAGATGGTAAGTCGATTGTTTCGGCTAGTGAAGATTCTACAATTCAGTTTTGGAGTGGCGAAGGCACGTTGCTAAGAACTTTTAATGGTCATCAGGGACCAGTGCGAAGTGTTTGCTTTAGTCCCAACGGTAAAATACTAATCTCATCGGGAGAAGATCGTAAAATTATTATGTGGAATCTCGATCTTGAGAATCTACTAATGCGTGGTTGTCAGTGGTTACAGGAATACTTAAGAACAAATATTAATGTATCAGAAGAGGACAAAAGAACCTGTCTAGGAGGATGTGGCTGGCTCTACAAACACCTCAGGTCAACACCTCCTCAGTAGATTTACAGCGCTTTGCGCTCAAATCAGAGACAATAAAAAACTTAAAAGGGTTGCGAAGCAACCCTTTTAAGTTTTTTATTGTGGTTCGTTTAATCGAAAATTTCTGTAAAAACAATAAAGCCCCGCATAGCGGGGCTTTATTGTTTTTAAATCTGGCTTATGCCAGTCAAAAAAATGTCATCACACTTTTGTAAGTTGAAATAACCTATTTCAGAATCTTGCTCACAACGCCAGAACCTACGGTGCGACCACCTTCACGGATTGCAAAGCGCATTCTGTCTTCGATCGCAATCGGGTTGATCAACTCAACAGTCATCTTGATGCGATCGCCAGGCATAACCATTTCGGCTTCACTACCATCATCAGCCGTGAAGCTAACAATTGTTCCAGTTACGTCAGTTGTACGCACATAGAACTGAGGACGATAACCAGGGAAGAAAGGAGTCTTACGACCACCTTCTTTCTCGGTCAAAATGTAAACTTCACCTTCAAACTGAGTGTGAGGATTGATGGACTTAGGCTTAGCCAAAACCATACCGCGCTCAATGTCATCTTTTTGAAGACCACGCAACAAGAGACCAGCATTGTCGCCAGCCATACCAGTATCTAAGCTCTTCTTGAACATTTCAATACCAGTAACGGTAGTGGTGCGGGTATCAGTAATACCAACAAGTTCAACGACATCACCAATCTTGACAGTACCACGCTCAATCCGACCAGTCGCAACCGTACCACGACCAGTGATCGAGAATACGTCTTCAACCGCCATCAAGAAAGGCTTGTCAGTATCACGCTCAGGGGTAGGGATAAATTTATCCACAGAGTCCATCAAAGCCCAAATTTTATCCACCCAAGGATTTGCGCCACGCTGAATTTTGGGCTCAGC
>JBBQRB010000077.1:0-13950 GCA_038215315.1 Pseudanabaenales cyanobacterium | reverse complement strand
TTAGAATTTGAATTAAAATTCTTATGGAAATTTTAACATTGTTATTAAGCAAGTTTCTCACTTAAGTATATGGGCAAAAGAAACCTTAAAACCCAAAAAGCTGTAGCACACGCGCAGCGTGCGCTACAGCTTTTTGGGTTTTGGGTTTAATTATGCTTGCCTACTCATGTACATAGATTTTAATAGATTGCTTTTTCTTGTAAGTTATAATTCTCAATATATCAATCAGCATTCCCAATAAAAAGCACAGGCTATGATCGCGACATCACAAATTCCCGCCACCGTCCTCACTGGTTTTCTTGGTGCAGGTAAAACCACCTTACTCAATCACATTCTCACGGCTGAGCATGGCAAAAAAGTTGCTGTGATCGTCAATGAATTTGGGGAAATTGGTATCGATCAGCAGTTGGTAATTAGTGCTGACGAAGAAATTTTTGAGATGAATAATGGCTGTATTTGCTGCACGGTGCGCGGTGATCTGATTCGGATTATTGGCAATCTCATGCGCCGCCGCAACAAGTTTGATCATTTGCTAATTGAGACGACAGGCTTAGCCGATCCAGGCCCTGTGATTCAGACATTCTTTATGGATGAAGATATTCACAGACAAGTGGAACTTGATGCAGTGGTAACAGTGGTTGACGCGAAGCACGTGCAGCAACATTGGGGCGATCGCGAAGTTCTTGAACAAATCGGCTTTGCGGATGTGATTTTGTTAAATAAGACTGATCTAGTTACTGAGTCAGAGTTAGTAGAACTTGAAGCCAAAATCAAGCACCTCAATGTGTTGGCAAGAGTTGATCGCGTGCAGTTAAATCAAACCAATACCGAGAGTATTGAAAATAGCATTAACAAACTTCTGAATGTTGGCGGCTTTGATCTAAATCGCATTTTAGAGAAAAATCCAGAATTTCTGGCGACTCAGGTAGAAGAGGAACATGATCACGCGCATCACGATCACGCGCATCACGATCACGCACATCACGATCATTCACATCATGACCACAAAGAACATCATCACCATACTCATGATGAAGAAGTTGGCTCAGTCAGTATTGTAGAAACTGGTGAGGTCAACCCTTACAAATTCCAAGCTTGGATTAGCGAGTTATTGAGAAATCAAGGACAAGATATTTTTAGATCTAAAGGAATTATTAATCTTGCTGGCTCTGACGAGCGTTTGGTATTTCAAGGTGTGCATATGCAGCTTGACTCAACGCGCGATCGCCTTTGGAAAGAGAATGAACTTCGCAAAAACCAATTAGTCTTCATCGGCAGGCATCTCAAGCAAGAAGATCTGCGTAAAGGCTTTATAGATTGTCTAGCATAAGCACAGGTTAATAAAACTCAAATATGATTCGGCGGGCGCAGCCCGCCGAATCATATTTGGGCTTTGAGATGCACAATTTCTGTTAATTGCCAGTGCGATATTGCTCAATTAAACTAGGGATATAGTCAAAACCATCTACACCGATCAAAGCAATAAACTGCGATCGCATTTGTTGCAGCAGTTGAGAAAATCCCTCAGCACCGATTTTTCCTTGTAAAATTGCCACCAAAGCCGCCGCCTGTTGCCATGTTTTACTCTGGCGCTGCTCTAGTAGATACATTCCCAAACAAGCATGGTAAGTCGCTAGTTCTAACTGTCCTAACTGATAGAGAGACTCGCCTAGATAGGAATGACATAATGCTTGCAAATCGCGATCGCCAATTTTTTGAGTCATTAACAAGCCTTTTTCTAGCGCCATCTGAGCTTGTCTCGGTTGCTCGATCGCTACATAGGCAGTGCCAAGCCCCACCCAACAGATTGCTTGGTTTGGCAGATCGTCTAATTTCTCCGATAGCTTTTGTCCGCGCTCCAAATGATTAATTGGCGTTTCTAGTTCTTCAGGCGTAACT
The DNA here is from genome assembly GCA_038215315.1 of Pseudanabaenales cyanobacterium. Lineage (GTDB taxonomy): Bacteria > Cyanobacteriota > Cyanobacteriia > Pseudanabaenales > Pseudanabaenaceae > Pseudanabaena. The sequence continues at coordinate 12,051 of JBBQRB010000077.1, read as the reverse complement.
ATTTCTTGCTGACGTGCTAGCATTACTTCGCTATAGCCTAAGTTGGCGAGGGCATTGGCTTCACCTTGGCGATCGCCAACTTGTCTTGCCAAAATCACGGCTCTTTGGGCTTGGGATTCACTAATTGAGAAGTCCTTCTGAATCAGACTAATCCGACTAATGTGATTAAGATTAGCAATCTCGCAGCGGCGATCGCCAACTTCACGGGCAAGCGCCAAAGCTTCTTGATGTAAACTAATTGCCTGCTGATGATTACCCATCCAAGTTTGAGAATGCCCTAAGATCGTCAGAATACGCGCCTTTTCTTGAGTGTTTTCGGATTCTTTGAGAGGTTGATCGAGGTAATTAATCGTTTCTCGGAAGCTTTCTCCAGAAAATGAAGCAAATACGCCGCCATAAAGAGGAAAATTTTCTCGCTGAGCAAAAGTGCGTAAGATTTGTAAGCTAATACGGAAGCATAGTTTCGCTAGAGATTGGCGATCGCTGGGGGATAGCTGTTGAGCATCCTGAAAACCGCCACTAAGCTCCGACCAGATCATCGCGAAGGCGACATAGGTAGTTCCTGCCATATGTACTCCTGCATTAGCGTCATAGGGCTGTCGATCAAACCAAAGTATCAAATTCCTTTGCAGATATCTCAATAAAATAATTAGTTCCACCCAAGCGCTCAGATCAAAACTCCTCACGGATTGAGAAATTATGGCGGCGGATAGATTGCTTGCTTGAGTATTAAATAAATCTTTGGGCAAAGGACTAGCAATCTGTTGTGACCAAATATGCCAAGGACCAGTAACTCGCGATCGCTCAAATCCTACCTGTCGCTGTGGTTCGTACAGCCAACTTACCAATGAGCCTTCCAATTTGTCAAAAGATGTCAAGCCATGCAGCAGTCCAGTCGCCATTTGCCGCAACGCAAAAGCTTCAGATTCATCAGCACTTGATTCCGAAGATTTCTGCAATAGTTCTGCTAGTAGCTGAATATGTGGGCGTTCAAAAATATTCGCCTGATTGGGATCAAGAACTTGCATGAGTGCGGATATTCGTTCTTTTGGTTCAACAGCAAGGATCGACTGTGTTCCTCTAGTACAGGCATCTTGAAGTTGATAATTTTCTTGCCACTGCGCCCAAGCATCCTTCAAAATCTTCATGGCACGAAGCTTTTGAGTCGCCTTTGCTTGCTTCACAATGTCAGTTTGCGCCTCAAAGTTAGCTTGCAATAATTGAGAATGTTCCTCTAGCGATCGCTCAAATATCTCCCCTGTTCCTGATTCCAAACTATCACAGAGAATTCGATAAATATGTTCTTTGGATAATAACTTTCCATTTTCAATATTGAGAATAATTCTCTCGACAAAAATAAAATAGCGTTCTTGGATAGTAAGTGGCTTGCTAGAAGGTTCTGATGACATATTGGTTCTATGGGTTTTCTGACTTTACATTTACTAAATAATGAAGCGCTGCGCTTTGTGCAGCACTCCATTATTTATAGCAGTTTTTAAATTGCTTGCTCTTTAGTGACTAAGTAGATGGGCAAAAGAAACCTTAAAACCCAAAAAGCTGTAGCGCACGCGCAGCGTGCGCTACAGCTTTTTGGGTTTTGGGTTTAATTATGCATACCTACTTATGATGCCTCGCAGAGCAAAGATCTGCCCTCACCCCTAGCCCTTCTCCCGCAGGAGAGGGACTAGGGGTGAGGGGCGTAGAAACTTCTGCAATAAGATGAGTGACTAAATTAGCAATGAACCAGCACTATACATTCCAGAAGTGATCTTTTTATTGACGGAAGAATTTGCGCCAATCAGAGTTTGGGATGAAATATGAGCATTTTTACCAACGGAGGCAAAATCGCCGATAAAACATGGTGCTTCCAAAATCGCACCTTCAGCGACAGTCGCCGTCTTAGAAATCCAAATTCCTGAACTGCTCTTTTCAGCGCGATCGCCAAAATCAAACTCCACTTTCTCTTCCAAAACATCTACTTGAGCTTGAAAGTACTTCTCTGGAGTTCCCATATCCATCCAATAGCCTTCAGACACAAAGCCCATCATCTTCAAGCCCCGCTCTAACAAATCAGGAAAAACACGTCGTTCAAAGCTCAAGGGTTCACCCGATGGGTACACATCAAAAATCTTCGGCTCTAATACATACGTTCCCGCATTAATTGTGTCAATTCCCTGAGCCAAAAATTCCACTGCTTGTGTTGCACTTGGCTTTTCTCGAAAAGCTTGAACTTGGCTATGCTCATTGATTTCCACCAAGCCAAATGGCGTAATGTCAGGAACTCTAGTCAAAGTTAGGGTCGCGTCAGCCTGAGATTCCTGATGAAACTTTATGAGAGCCTTTAAGTCTAAGCTAGTGAGAATATCAGCATTGAAAACAATCAATGACTCACCTGTAAAATATGGCTCTGCAAGCTTAATTGCCCCTGCCGTATCAAGTGGTGTTAATTCCTCGATATAACGAATTTTGACACCAAATCGCTCTCCATCTCCAAAATAATCAATCACTTGTTGCGCTTGATACTGCACATTTAGCAAAATATCGCACACACTAGCTTTACGACAACGCTCGATCATCCATTCTAAAAATGGGCGATCCACCAAGGGCAGCATCGGCTTAGGGCAGCCATAGGTCAAGGGTCTAAGTCGTGTTCCTTTGCCACCAGCAATAATTACAGCTTGCATAGAGTTGTTGACTTGCGGTATATGTTGTTTGTTGAGCATTATAGAAGTACGGAGTGGTGCGTGAGCAATAGACCGATAACTGCATCCAAAATTCGGTCAGCCGATACCACTAATCTGGCTGATTTGCCTGATAGTTACCTACAACCAATGCCAACCGAACTAGTCCAGTCAACTGTTAAATCACTGAAGCATATTCCTTTCGCAAGGATTGGGTTTACGCTATCTTTACTGGTTTCAGTTGGAACAGGAGCTTTCTTAGGACGAATTATTCCGATCAATGCTCTAGATTGGAGAGGGCTAGTGACTGGTCGTAAGCCCCAAGAAGTCCTAATTGAAGGATTGGGTCGCAAACTTGAGCAGTCTTATCAGATTTTGGTGATGGGTGTAGATCGAGTCCTTGATGCACCTCTAGGTTCTCCTGAATCCTTTAACGGTCGCAGCGATAGTATGCTGCTGATCCGTCTTGATCCAGTCAGTCGCTCGGTAAAAATTCTGTCTATTCCTCGCGATACTCAAGTACCAATTCCCGACTATGGGGTGACTAAGATTAATGCTGCTAACGTCTATGGTGGGGCTAAGCTTGCTCAAGAAGTTGTTTCTGAAAAACTCAACGGTGTGCAAATTGACCGCTATGTAAGGGTTGACACTCAAGGACTAGCTGCTCTAGTTGATGCCCTAGGAGGAATTGAGGTGAATGTCCCCAAGCGGATGAAGTACGAGGACAAAACCCAAAAGTTAAATATTGATCTCTATTCAGGACGGCAAACTCTCAATGGCGAGCAAGCCGAGGGATTTTCGAGATTTCGTTATGACGAAGATGGGGATATCGGTAGGATTGCCAGACAACAAATTGTATTGAAGGCAGTTAAGGCAAAAATAGCCGATCCCTCAGTTGTACTGCATCTCCCAGATCTAATCAACGTAATGCAGCGCCATGTGGACTCCGACCTAAGCTTGGACGAGCTAACCGCGATCGCTACTTTTACAATGATGTTAAAGCCTGCTCAAATTCAAAATACTAGTTTGCAAGGTAGACCAAGCGATCCCAATGAGTTTCGGTTTAGCTACTGGATTGTTAGCCCTGAAGATGTTGATCAGGCGATCGCTAATGTATTTGTTACTAAGTAAAAAAAGCAAGAAAGCAGCACCTAGGTGCTGCTTTCTTGCTTTTTTTCTTGCTTTTTTTTAAACGGGCCAGGAGGGATTTGAACCCCCGACACCGTGGTCCGTAGCCACGTGCTCTAGTCCACTGAGCTACAAGCCCTTAACTTGCGAATCTAATAATAGCATAGTGTGCAATTTGCGATCAAATGAGTATTAATAAATTTCAAAAATCTTCTACTCCCTTCCCAGTGAAAGGTTAGCGAAGCGCTGCTGATTCTTGGGTTTAGCAACGCGCAAAGTGCCATAAATCCAAGCTAAAGTGTAGATGGCAACGTTGTTTAGTTGGGTTTCTGTGCAAGAAGATTTTCGATTAATTGTTGATTTAGTAACCGTTCTTGCCGCCGCATCCTTTGGTGGTTTGCTTGCAGCAGCCCTGCGATTACCAGTTTTATTAGGTTATATTTTTGGCGGTATTGTTGTTGGTCCTACAGGGCTGGGGCTAATTAAAGAGTTAATTCAGGTAGAAACCTTAGCTCAGTTTGGAGTTGCCTTCCTACTGTTTGCCCTTGGGGTAGAGTTTTCACTCAAGCAATTAAATAAAGTGAAAGCGATCGCTCTTGGGGGTGGAACTCTACAGGTTTTGCTAACAATTGCGCTTACCACTGCCGTATCCGTGTTTGTGGGGTGGGTCGAGACACCAACGCAGGGAATTTTCTTAGGTGGTATTTTGTCTCTCTCATCCACAGCCGTAGTCCTAAGAAGCTTGATGGAAAATAATGAAACTGAGTCAGCACAGGGACAGGTGACATTGGGGATGTTGATTATTCAAGACTTGGCTTTGGGATTGATGCTGGCTGTCTTACCTGCACTAGATCACCCTGAGTCAGTGGGCATTGAGGTAATCAAAGCCTTGTCGGTGACAGCGTTGTTTGCAGGTGGGGCGATCGCGGCGGGCATTTGGGTGATTCCGCCATTTTTAAGATGGGTCGCTAGTACCGAGAGTCGCGAATTATTTTTGCTTAGCGTAATTGTTTTATGTTTGGGGATTGCACTGCTCACCGAGCAGTTGGGTTTGTCAATTGAAATGGGCGCTTTTGTCGCAGGTTTGATGATTTCGGAGGTGGAATATGCCGATCAAGCTCTTACCTATGTGGAACCTTTGCGAGATGTGTTTGCGACTCTATTTTTCGCCGCAATCGGAATGTTGATCGATCCAGTATTCCTCTTCCAAAACTGGGAACTAATCCTCAGTTTAGTAGCGATCGTGATGCTTGGTAAATTCTTGATTGTTGTGCCATTGGTTAGCATTTTCCGATATCCGCTAAGGGTTGCTATCTTTGCTGGGCTAGGCTTGGCTCAGATCGGCGAATTTTCATTTGTACTGGCTAGCGAAGGACAAAAATTAGGACTAGTTTCGCGTCGAGTGTACTTACTGATTTTAGGAACAACGGCTGTAACCTTGATGATTACACCATTTTTACTCAAAGCAACTCCTAAGATCTTAGAACTATTAGAAAAAGTGCCTTTCTTGCAAACTTGGATGAATAAGCTCGATATGCCCCAAGAGCTGTCAGCTAATGCAAAACTACAAGATCACGTAGTTGTCTGCGGTTATGGGCGGATCGGGCAGGGAATCGTAACGCTATTGCAGTCTAAAGGTTATTCTGTGCTAGTGATTGAGGCATCTGAATCTAAATTAGAAATACTGCGATCGCAAAATATTCCATATTTATATGGCAATTGCGCCAGTCCGTTTGTGCTAGAAAAAGCTGAAATTGACCACGCACGCTCAATGCTAATCGCTATATCTGACCCAATCGCCACTAGACTGGCAGTGCAAAGAGCAATCTCCATCGCCCCAGATATAGATATAGTTGTCAGAGCTAAAAAAGATGCTGATATCGATACCCTCTATCAATTGGGCGCTAAGGAAGTCGTACATCCTACCTTTGAGGCAAGTTTAGAACTAACGACTCATCTTTTGATATGTCTTGGCGAAGACGAGCAAGCCATTCAGGCAGAAGTCATGGAAGCGCGCCGTAGCCGCTATGTAAATTTTCGACCTGATGCTGCATATGTATTACCTACCACCTCTCCCCTATCGCCAACTTTACCCAGCCTCGTTGAGATTGATAGTAAGGCTTCTTAAGAATACCGATCCTATGAGTGCGAAACCTAAAAAAATTGCGACAACTATCCTCTCAGGGCTGCTGACCTCTTTGGTTGTTGCTTGCCAAGGCTCAAATCTTGGCAGTTCCCTAGAAAATGCGATCGCTCCCGTTACGCCCCCCGCAGAAAAAACTGCTGTCCCCAATCAACCGATACCAACTAATCCTTCAGTAGAGCCAGAACCAAGTTTAGAGCCCAAAACCGAAACCTCTTTAAAGCCAAGCACAGAGACAATTACCAAAAATACTCCCACTAACCCTAGCTCTGACAGACCCACTGAACCTAACGAGAATTTATCTAAGCAAATAGCCGCGATCGCCTTGCCTTCATTAGCAAACGCCCCAACTTTAAAAACTTCTCTTAAAGATATTTTTTTTATAGAAATTGACTTTACAGTTGCTAAAGTTTTAACAAAAGAATTTAGCGACCTCGATCAAGCTCCAGCAGCTCTTAGAGATTGGATCAAAGATTTATATCAACTAGGTACAATCACTCCCAAGATAGGACAAGAGTTTAAGCCAAATATTTTGGTATCTCGCCGTGAGTACGCGCGATGGCTATTAGAAACCAATAACCGCCTTTACGCCAGTCAACCTAGTCGCCAAATTCGCCTTGCCCAAAAGAATGATGCGTTAAGTTTTCCCGATATTCCTAATACTCATCCTGATTTTGCAATTATTCAAGGGCTAGCCAATGCAGGGCTGATTGGTGGTACTGGCGATCGCTTTTTGCCAGACGATCCTCTATCTCGTGAAGAGCTAGTGCAGTGGAAGATCCCCCTCGATTTGAGACAACCTTTACCCAACGCTACTTCAGAAAATATTCGCCAGTCGTGGGGTTTTCGAGATAGCGATCGCGTTAGCAGTAAGGCTCTAAGCGCAATTTTTGCCGACTCACAGCTACGAGATCTTTCTAATATTCGGCGCAGCTTTGGATTTACAACTTTATTACAACCTCAAAAGCCTGTTTCCCGCGCTGAAGCAGCAGCTTCGCTATGGTACTTTGGCACTGCAACCGATGGTTTATCCGCTAGAAAAGCTATAGATCTGGGCAAATATTAAGCAATGGCGGCGCTTCGCGCCGCCATTGCTTAATATTTGCATTGCTAATCCTTTTGCGATGTTGATGAAGAAACGCTAGAATGTGAATAATTGTTATAGTTGAGAAAAATAATATAGTTCTATGTCGCAATATCAACGGATCGAGTACTTAATTGGGAAAGATGGCAAAGTCGTTGAACGTGCGGTGGATATGGGAAGTGAATGCGTAGCAGTTACTTCCGAAATTGAGTCAAGTTTAGGAAATGTCGTTAGTCGTGACTTACAGCCTAGTTATTACAATAACCATGAGCAAAATATTAATTGCAACTCAGTTGATGAGCTAGCTCAGTACGAACAGTTACCTTAAGGCTCAAAGCATAGAATTAACCACATTGTTTGTTGCCTTGGTCAGTTCTTGGGATATAGATATGTGCATTCACAAAGGAATTGGCATACTTTCGTGAATTGGTATTAACTCATATAGGTCAGGAATTTAGGACTTTTCACTTTTCTAAGCTTGAGAATTAGTTTCAATAAAAGTTAAAAAATTCATCCTGAACTGGGTAAAATTGTGACTATGAGATTAAGAATTATTAAAGATTTGCTTATGTAGAGATTTGCCATGCCAATTCAACCTCCGCTATTGATATCAGAGCCGAGCGCAACTACTAAGCTGCGAAAAACCTTTGCATCTATTGATGCGCTAAGCTGTCCACATAGGCTAAATTTTCACTTGCACACTGTGTACTCTGATGGCAAGATGCAAGCTGTTGACCTAATTCAGCAGGCGATCGCCTTATGTTTATCCGATATTGCAATCACTGACCACCACGCGATCGCAGGATATTATATTGCTAAGCAGTATCTTGAACATTTTGCCACTCAATCTCATGATCCCCAATCTCTACTAAATCTATGGACGGGAATTGAGATCAATGCCAGTTTGATTTTTACGGAAGTACATATCCTCGGTTATAGCTTCGATCCTGAGCATGAGGCGATGCAGCCATACTTGCAGGGCAAGACTACAGCAGGACTTGACTATCAGGCAACTAGTGTGATCAAGGCGATTCACTTAGCAGGTGGTTTGGCAGTCTTGGCACACCCTGCTCGCTATAGGCGATCGCCTGAAGACTTGATCCCTGCTGCTGCCGCCCTAGGCATTGATGGTGTTGAAACCTATTACGGATATGACAATAGCGATCCTTGGAAACCCAGCCCTAAGCAAACTGAAGAAATTCGCCAAATTGCTGATACCTATGGCTTGATGCATACCTGCGGAACCGATTCCCACGGATTTAAAATTAGCAAAAGGCTCTAGCGTTTGATATACCGCATCCAATATCAAACCTTTAGTTCTTGTGGAGAGTCGCAGGGCAAAGCCCCGCTTCGGTTTTTTCTTTTTGTCCATGTCGAAAACTTCGTTTTCAACACGGACGAGATATAGCGACTAAATTTGATAAATCAAAATGATAGATAGAAAAAAAGTAGTTGTAGTTGGTGCGGGTTGGGCAGGATTGGGATCAACCTATCAGTTAGCAAAGCAAGGGTATGATGTCACATTGCTGGAGGCTGGCTCGCAGACTGGTGGTCTGGTTGCTGGCTGGAAGACTGACGGGGGCAGATCAGTTGAAGCAGGAATACATGGATTTTGGTATCCCTATCGCAATATTTTTTCTCTAGTTAAGGAGCTAAATCTTGATCCCTTTACGGCTTGGACTAGATCATCGCAGTATTCCCCCGCAGGGCTAGAAGTTGAGTCGCCCATCTTTCAAAACTTGCCAAGATTACCTGCGCCCCTTGGTACTTTTGCTTATACAAAATTTAAAAGATTACCTTTAAGCGATCGCCTTTCAGCATTGCCTCTGATGTATGCAGTCGTGGATTTCGACAACTCCGATCAGGCTTGGCAACGGTACGACGGCATGACGGCTCGTGAGCTATTCCGACAGTATGGGGTGTCAGAACGTCTTTATCGAGAGTCTTTTGAGCCAATGCTTTTAGTTGGTTTATTTGCGCCTGGGGAGCAATGCTCGGCAGCCGCCGCCTTGGGTATGCTCTACTACTTTATTTTGGCGCATCAGGCTGATTTTGATGTGGTTTGGTGTCGTGGCACTGTGGGCGAAAAAATCTTTAAGCCTTGGAGCGATCGCATTCAAGATCTGGGTGGCAAAATTCTCAACGATCGCCGTGTTAACGATGTATGTGTAGATGATTTTGGCAAGGTCACAGCCGTAATTTGTGGCGATGAGAAATTTGATGCTGATGCCGTGATCTTTGCCGTGGGCATTTCGGGAATGCAAAAGATCGTCACGAACAGCAAGACCTTGCAAAAGCGCCGCGAATTTCGGAACTTAATGAACTTGGGGGCGGTTGATGTTTTGGCAGTGAGGCTTTGGTGCGATCGCAAAGTTAGGATACCTCGCCCCTCCAATGCTTGCTTTGGTTTTGACAAGACGACAGGCTGGACATTTTTCGACCTGAATGCACTTCATGACGAATATGCCGATGAAACTGGCTCTGTCATTGAAGTGGACTTCTACCATGCCAATCAATTTCTGCCCCTTGATAACCAAGAAATTATCGCGATCGTTCAAAAGTATTTGGCAAGCTGTATCCCAGAATTTGCTAGTGTCAAAATTATCGATAGCAGCGTAATTCGCTTACCCCGTGCAGTTACGCATTTCGCCCCAGGCAGCTATCAACATCTACTGAGGGCGATTACAAGTTTTCCTAATTTATATATGAGTGGCGATTGGGTAATCACGAATCATGGCTCATGGTCGCAAGAAAAAGCCTATGTCACAGGATTGGAAGCAGCAAACCTCGTAATACAGCAACTTAGTCAAGGGAACATGACGCAAATTTTGCCTATTGAAGCCGATGAACCACATATTCAAATCGCCCGATCGCTCAACCAAACCATAAGAAACACAGCAAAATCCTTATTTTCGGGATTCCCTTGGTCTTAGTTCATGGCAGTTTAGATACTCCTTTCCCAGTGAAAGATTAGTAGTGCGGCGCTTCGCGCCACTAATCTTTCACTGGGAAAGGAGTATCTGTGATCGATATTTGGATCTGTAAAAAATTAAGCTCTAAATAAAATCAAGAGACATAATTATTCCTTAATCAATGTAAAATTAGATACGGTTAGATAAACCCAAGTAAAAATTTTTATGCTCTTAACAGAACAATCTCCCTCAGTCGCCAAAAACAGTCTTGGTTGCGTACTTGTAGTAGAGGACGAGACGATAATTCAAGAGGCGATCGCTCTAGCATTACGGGAAGATGGGTATAACGTTTTATTAGCTGAAGATGGGTACAATGCCTTACAAATTGTAAAGACATCACAAAGACTCGACTTGGTAGTTTTAGATGTGATGTTGCCTTCTATTAATGGATTAGATCTTTGCCGAATTTTGAGGCATGAAGGAAGCAATGTACCAGTCTTAATGATTAGCGCTAGAGGTAATGAAGCTGATCGAATTACGGGATTAGAAGTGGGAGCTGATGACTACCTCAGCAAGCCCTTCGGTATGCGTGAGCTTGTGGCGCGTTGTCGAGCCTTGCTAAGGCGCAGTCGTCAAGACATGGTGTCTTCTAACGCTACTGTTTACAAATTTGGCGATGTGACTATGTACCCTGATGAGTGCCGTGTCACGATCAATGAATCTGAGATTAATCTTTCTCCAAAGGAATTTCGCCTGTTAGATTTGTTTATGAGTCATCCTCGCCGAGTCTGGTCAAGAGAACAGTTACTAGAAAAAGTTTGGGGCGTAGACTTTGTGGGGGATAGCAAGACTGTCGATGTGCATATCCGATGGCTTAGAGAAAAGATTGAAATTGATCCTAGCGATCCTAAGCATATTGTCACGGTCAGAGGTTTTGGATATAGATTAGGCTAAAAGACAAATAGGGATGACGCAGAGCGTCATCCCTATTTGTCTGGTACAGGATCGTAGCCGCCAATATGCCAAGGGTGACAGCTACAAACTCTCTTCACAGTAAGCAGTCCGCCCTTTCTTACCCCAAAGCGATCAATCGCAGTAATTGCATACTGAGAACAAGTCGGCTGAAAGCGGCATCTAGGCGGAAACAGCGGCGATATAAATAACCGATAAAACTGAATTAATAAGATAAAAATTTTTTTCATTAATCTTTCTAAAAAGCAATAGATTGGGATGCATTACACTCAGCGTTGCCCAATCTGCTAAGTTCATAATAGTTGTCTATATTTTATCTTTACCTATATACCTGATGTCACCTTCTCATACTGTCACGATCGCCGTAATTCAGGCTAATCTAAATGCTGATATCGATCTAAATGTTGCCAAAATATCAGATTTAGTGAGCAAGGCGGCACATCAGGGCGCACAGGTAATTTTACCGCCAGAACTGTTTGAAAGCCCTTATTTTTGTCGAGAAGAACGCGATACATTCTTTGATTTAGCGCATCCAGTGGAAAATCATCCTACGATCGCCCATTTTCAAAGGATGGCAAAAGACCTTTATGTAGTGATTCCTGTTTCATTTTTTGAGAGATGTGGACAGGTTTATTACAACAGTTTAGCGATGATTAATGCTGATGGGGCTTTGCTAGGTGTATATCGCAAAAGCCATATACCTGATGGGCCCGGATATGAAGAAAAGTTTTATTTTAGAAATGGTGATACAGGTTTTAGGGTTTGGGATACAACTTTTGGCAAGATTGGCGTGGGTATCTGTTGGGATCAATGGTTTCCTGAATGTGCTAGAGCAATGGTACTAATGGGGGCGGAAATTTTGTTGTACCCTACGGCGATCGGTTCGGAACCTGAAGAACCAAATCTGAATACTAAAGACCCTTGGCAAAGAGCAATGATTGGTCATGCTGTGAGTAATGTAATTCCTGTGGCGGCAGCTAACCGCATTGGTTTAGAGGGAACTCAAACTTTTTACGGTCACTCTTTTATTGCTAACCATCGTGGAGACAAAGTTGCCGAGCTGGATGATCAGCAAGAGGGCGTGATTTTAGCTAGTTTTGATCTTGATCAAGTCAGATTGAACCGTGCATC
>JBBQRB010000076.1:0-14008 GCA_038215315.1 Pseudanabaenales cyanobacterium | reverse complement strand
TAAAAATAAGCTGGGGACGAGACTCGAACTCGTGACCTACTGATTACAAATCAGTTGCTCTACCAACTGAGCTACACCAGCAAACTGAATACTTTAAAATCATAACAGCACAGCGCTAATAATCGCAACAACCTATCTTCTGAGTATTTACAGCGCTTTGCGCTTTTGTAAAATCCAGAGAAATTATTGAAAGTGCCGCTTTGCGGCACTTTCAATAATTTCTCTGGGTTCAATAGGCTGCCATAGCACCCAAAAGAGAGGTGGCGCAATGCGCCACCTCTCTTTTGGGTTTTGATTTGTTTAAGTGGCGACAGCTATACTGGTTTTCTAATTCGCAAGAGTGTTGGCACACTTCCGTGTATTGGTATGATTGATTAGATTGAAATAAAGTTATTATAAAACTCAAAAAATAGTAAAACTCAGACATTTAGATTACATAAGGACATGGCTAGGACAAGCGATCGCATTCAACAAACCAATCACTATCAAACCCTAAAAATTAGCTATAACGCTGCTCCTGCTGATGTCAAACGAGCCTATCGCGGATTAGTGAAGGTATATCATCCCGATTGCAATCACCATTTGGATAATCATGATGCGATCGCCTCAATTAACCTTGCTTACGAAGTCCTCAGCAATCCTCAATCACGGGCTAGCTACGATCGCACTCTGGGGCTGAAGCGTAATCTTAGTCCGACCCAAAGCCAAACCCATAACCAGAAGCGATCGCCGACTAAGCGGGAAACCCATCTCAATGAAGATCAAAAACTTGATCGATGGGCTAAGCAAGTTTATGAGCCGATTATGGAGATGCTGGAAGTAATTCTTGATAGTCTTGATGAACAAATCGACGATCTTTCTGATGATCCCTTTGATGATGGACTGATGGAAGACTTCGAGGACTATATCGATGAATGTCGGGGGTCTTATGCTAAAGCACAAATTTTCTTTAGAGCTTTTCCCAATCCAGCCTCGGCGGCAGGAATAGCTAGCTATCTGTACCATTGCCTCAATGCGATCGCTGACGGCATCGAAGAGCTTAATTATTTCACGATGAATTTTGATGATCGGCACTTGCACACGGGACAGGAGCTATGGCGCAGGGCTGAAGAAATGCGTTACTATGCACAGTCTGGAATGGAGAGTTTGCAATAGCAAGATTTTCTTCGCTTCGCTAAATCTGTTTGGTGAAAAAGCCCAAGATATGATGCGGCGGGCTAAGCCCGCCGCATCATATCTTGGGCTTGGCTTCTATTTACTGCCTAAAAACATTTTGTATACAGGATTTTGGCTTTCATCCCAATATCGATAGCCGAGGGTATCGAGAAATGACTGCCACTCTTGCATTTCTGATGGGGGGACTTGCATACCCACAACGATTCTGCCGTAGTCAGAGCCATTGTTGCGATAATGGAAGAGACTAATGTTCCAGTTCGGACTCATGGAACCGACAAACTTCATCAAAGCACCAGGACGCTCAGGAAACTCAAAGCGATAGAGAAGCTCATTGTGGGCAAGGGGCGATCGCCCACCGACCATGTGGCGCAGATGGAGTTTGGTTAGTTCATCATCGGTAATCTCGATAGCGGTAAATTCTTTCTCGGCAAAGGTTTTAGAAATATTTGCCGCATCAGCACGATTAATAATTTGGACACCGATAAAGATATGGGCAATTTCTTGATCGGCAATGCGATAACTAAATTCAGTTAAATTACGCTTACCCAAAAGTTCGCAAAATTTCCGTAAGCTGCCAGATTCTTCAGGAATCGTAACTGCAAAAATCGCTTCACGATGTTCGCCTAATTCGGCGCGTTCAGCCACAAATCGTAAACGATCAAAGTTCATATTTGCGCCGCAAGCGATCGCCACCAGAGTCTGACCCGTTATGCCTTCGCGTTCGACATACGCCTTGGCTCCTGCGATCGCCAAAGCTCCCGCAGGTTCCAAAATCGAGCGCGTATCTTCAAAAACGTCTTTAATTGCCGCGCAAATATCATCGGTATCGACTAGCAAGATCTCATCGACATATTGCTGACAGAGCCGAAAAGTTTCCTTACCAACTTCGCGCACGGCGACTCCATCGGCAAATAACCCCACTTGATCGAGGCGCACTCGATGTCCAGCCTGTAGCGATCGGGACATTGCATCGGAGTCAACTGGTTCCACTCCAATAATTTTGATTTCAGGGCGTAAGCGTTTTACATAGGCAGCCACTCCCGAAATCAGTCCGCCGCCGCCGATCGCTACAAAAATTGCATGAATTGGCTTCTGGTATTGGCGCAAAATTTCCATTCCAATTGTCCCCTGTCCTGCGATCACATCAGGATCATCAAAGGGATGGATAAAGGTTAAATTTTTCTCTTGTTCGAGTTGACGGGCATGGGCGTAAGCATCGTCATAGGTGTCGCCATACAAAATCACTTCACCGCCACGCATTTTGACGGCGTTGACTTTTACCATTGGCGTAGTCACGGGCATGACAATAATTGCTTTTGTGCCTAACTCTTTAGCGCTAAGAGCGACACCCTGAGCATGATTACCTGCCGAAGCCGCAATTACTCCTTGCGCGATCGCTTCAGATGATAGTTGTGCCATTTTGTTATAGGCTCCGCGCAATTTAAAAGAGAAGACCGATTGCATATCTTCTCTTTTGAGCAAGAGATGATTATCCAATCGCGCCGATAGATTCGGGGCGATTTCTAAGGGTGTCTCTTGGGCGACATCATACACGCGAGCTTTAAGTATTCTTTCTAAATAGTCAGTCACGGCGCTATCAACTCAGATATTAATTTGGCTTTACGGCAAGCGATCGCCACTATAAACATACAGCCCTTTATCCCCAGTTAGAAAATGGCTATGTCATTTTCAACTGGAAACCCGATAATCTCTTGCCTCGCAGGGGCGCAACTTTATGGGCTTTGGTTCGTGGTTATAGCTTTCGGCAGTTTTGTTACATAAGAGGCGGCACTTCGCGCCGCGTCTTTCTTTTGGTTTTACAAGTGGCGACAGCTATAATTGTGAACCAAATAAGGATAATATGTGAATTATTATGCCTTCTATCCTAGTAAATTATTATGTCTTCTATCCTAGTGATTGACGATGAGCCTGATAACTTTGATGTCATCGAAGCTCTTTTAAGTGAGAGCATAAATGAGCAGAGCTTTACTCTGTACTATGCTTCTAGCGGTCAGGAGGCGATCGCTAACTTAGAAATGTTTCAGCCTGATCTGATTTTGCTGGATGTCATGATGCCAGTTATGGATGGCATAGAGGTCTGCCGACAAATTAAAGCTATGTCTACATGGCAGGCAGTCCCGATCATTATGGTAACTGCCTTAGCCTCCAAGCAAGATCTTGCTCGTTGCCTAGAAGTAGGCGCGGATGACTTTATCAGTAAGCCCGTCAGTGGGCTTGAACTACGCGCAAGGGTGAAGTCAATGCTCCGCATTAAGTATCAATACGATCGCATAAATACCCTATCCCACCTCCAAGAAAATACAATTAGTCTCTTACAAAATAACTTGGATGAGTTATGCGGGAGTTTAGTCTCTACCCTACCCCATGAATTAAATACTCCTCTTAATGGTGTTTTTGGTGTAATTGATTTACTAGTTCAAGGGCATCAAGAAATGAGCACTGAGGAAGTTCAGGAGTTCTTGGAAATGGCTCAACAGTCGGCACAGAGATTAGAAAAGTTGACAAAAAGATTTTTGCAATATGCTCGGCTAGAAGTGCTTGCCAGTAATCCCAAAACGACTCAGATCAAAAATATAAACTTCAAAGCCTCGACTCAAATTCTCATTGAAAATGCTATTAAAGATCAAGCAGAAAGTTGCAATCGGCTAAATGACGTAGTTTGCGATCTAGAAGATGTAGAAGTTGCGATCAGTGAACAAGATTTTCAAAGCATTGTTAATGAGTTGTTAGACAATGCTTTGAAATTTTCTAAGCCCAATACTCCTGTGCAGATAAATAGTCAGTTAAAAAATGGCAAGTTTTATCTAACAATTTCTGATCAAGGACGAGGTCTGACGGCTGAACAAATTGCCAAAATCGGAGCGTTTACTCAATTTGAGCGTAAATATTATGAACAGCAGGGAATTGGATTAGGCTTAAAAATCGTCAAAAGAGTAACTGAACTATATGGCGGTGAGTTCTTGATTTCGAGCGTCTATCATCAAGGCACAACGGTTAGTATCGAATTACCAATCAAATTGGAGTTTTGAACTTAAGTTATGCTTTTTGTTCTTGCTCTCAGTGTTATGGGTAAACAAACTAAAACCCAAGAAGCTGTAGCGCACGCTGCGCGTGCGCTACAGCTTCTTGGGTTTTTGCTTGCCAACTTAAAACACAGAGAAACTTTCAAAAGTTTCTCTGTGCCATCTAAAGTTTCAACAGGCTGTAAGCCTCAAGGTAAGAGACAACCGCAGGAAAGACTTGATCGATCGCTGCCATTAGGCGATCGCTGCCCTCTAGTTGCCGATTGCGACCTGCGACTTCTAGTTCCGAACAAATCTCAGATAAAGCCTTAGCACCAAGTATCCTACTACTCCCTTTTAAGGTGTGGGCTACATATTCTATTTGGGAAGCATCTTGATCGAATATGGCTTGACGTAACTTGACTAGTAGAACTGGACATTCTTCTTTTAAAAATAGATTAATCATCCGTTTCGGCAAGGTCAGAGAGACTTTTTCGATCTCTTTGAGCGCACGGTCGTCAAAGTCTGTACTCAATGCATCTGTGGGTGATTGGATTGCAGCTTCTTGCGGCAAATTTGCCCAACGCTCAATAATTCTCTGTAGAGTATCAAAAGATACTGGCTTGCTGATGTAGTCATCCATCCCTGCGTCTAAACACATTTCGCGATCGCCTTGCATGGCACTAGCAGTCATCGCAATCAAAATCGGACGTGATGGTTGATTGATCGCTAGTTGTGTCCATTGCTGCACAATATAAGTAGCTGTCTCTAGTCCATTTAGGCGAGGCATTTGGACATCTAAAAATACTATATCAACGGTACTATTTTTAATCGCTTCAATCGCTTCTAGTCCATCGTTCGCAATTATCGGCGCATAGCCCATTTTACTAAGCATCGCCAATACAAGTTCTTGGTTAATTAAATTATCCTCAGCAACCAAAATATTTAGTGGCAATTTAGTTGCTAGATCGGGACTGAGGGAATTAGCAGAACGCAACATACTTCCCCTCTCAATGGGAGCCATTGCTGGAGGCGTTTCATCGGTAACTGAGACTGACAAGACAAAGGAAAAGGTGGAACCATTGTCAGGACTGCTTTCTGCCCAAATCCGTCCTCCCATCATCTGCACTAGTTTCTGACAAATCGCTAAGCCTAATCCTGTGCCACCATATTGACGGGCAGTTTCAATGGATGCTTGGGTGAATGGTTGAAACAGTTTTTGTAGCTGCTTTGGAGAAAGCCCAATACCTGAATCTTTTACTTCAAAAAGTAGTGTTAGCTCTTCTTCCTGTAAAGATGGAGATACGGATACCGACAGACAGACTTCTCCTTTATGGGTAAACTTGACAGCGTTGTTTGCTAAATTAAGCAGAATTTGTCTTAGCCTGATCGGATCGCCAAGAATATATACAGGAGTTTTGGCATCAATCTGATAATGTAAATTGATTCCCTTTTCCTCAGCCTGTTTGCTCAGAAGTGTACAGGTGTCAGCGACAATCCCATGAATATCAACTGGTAATCTTTCTAATAAAAGCTTTTGGGATTCTAGTTTTGAAAAATCGAGAATATCATTAATTACAGTTAAAAGGATGCCGCCACTGGTTTGAATGGATTGAACAAATCTATTTTGTTCTTGATCTAGGGCAGTAGTCACGAGTAGCTCCGTCATTCCTAAGACTCCATTGATGGGAGTACGAATCTCATGACTCATCATCGCTAAGAAATCTGATTTAACCCGCAGTGCTGACTCAGCGATTTCCTTGGCTTCTTGAAGATTGGTTTGATACTGCTTGCGATCGGTAATGTCACGAAATCGCCAGACAAATCCCCAAAATTTACCATTGGGAGATGTTACCGAACTACTAAAATATTCGTAGGTAATTCCATTGTTGACCAGTTCTCCGTGAGTAACTTGCTCAAGTGAATCGTAGGTATCTTCTAAGATGTGGGTAATGACTTGAGGAAACTGAGCGTCTTGCAAAAGGGGTAGAAGCAGTAAATCTTCATTGCTGGGATCGATCGCAACGGCATTAACGCCTAATATTTCACACATTTTTTGGTTGTAGGCAACTAACCGCCCCTGTTCATCGGCGGCAATAACCCCTTCTAGGCTGGCTTCTAGTTGAGCATGGACTAAGGCGTTGGCGCGTTCTAATCGATCCTGCTGCTCTTTAATGCGTAACAGGGAGCAGACTCTAGCTCGAAACTCTAGAGAGTTTATGGGCTTGCTAATGAAGTCGTTAGCTCCCGCATTTAGGCATTGTGCTAAGTCTTCCTTCGTACTAAGGGCTGTGACCATCATGATGGGAACAGTCTCCCACTCAGGCATGGATTTAATCAGCTTACATACTTCAATGCCATCCATTATTGGCATCATTACATCTAGCAAAATCAAATCTGGCTTAAATATGTCGAGATGAGCGATCGCAGCTTGACCACTCGCAGCATAGTGCAACTGATAGTTTTGATCGCTCAAGAAGGCTTCAATTACATCAAAATTGTCAGCTTCGTCGTCAATGATTAAAACAGATGCTAGATTCATTGCCTATTTTGTTGGGTTGCTAAAAGTTGCTGGATAATGCTTGACAATTGCCTTAGCTTAACAGGTTTAGAGAGAGATTCATTTGCACCTGCGGCTATGCAATGATCGGGATATGAGTCAATTTAGGATCGAGGCGAATTTGTTGAATTGCTTCTATTCCGTCCATAACTGGCATTTGAATAAGTAGGCAAGCATAATTAAACCCAAAACCCAAAAAGCTGTAGCGCACGCTGCGCGTGCGCTACAGCTTTTTGGGTTTTAAGGTTTCATTATCTTCAGCGATCAAAATTAACGGTGATGTGGTCTGCTCTGGCTTATCAGTTTCAAGATTGAGATTAATTGGAGTTTGTGAATCAGATGGAGTTAGGGCAGTATTTTTGTACGGGATATCAACCACAAAGCAACTACCCACGCCCAGTTTGCTAGTTAAACTTACTTTGCCACCATGCAGATCGACGATTTGTTTGACTAGTGCTAGTCCCAAACCTGTTCCTTCATACTTGCGGTTTAGGGCGCTGTCGATTTGGATAAAGGGCTGAAACAGTTTTGGGATGTTTTCGGGAGCGATGCCAATACCTGTATCACTAATTGAGAAGCGTAGCCAAGCGCTACGATTTGGGCTTGACTGATCTTCCTGCCGATCAACTTCTAATTTGATTTGTCCACCTTCGGGCGTGAATTTCACGGCATTATTGAGTAAATTAATCAACACTTGGCGGATACGACGCTCATCTATTGAGATATCGGGCAAATTGGGGGCGATTTGCATCTCAAGCTGAATATTTTTTTTGTGGGCTTGTTGGTTGATAAAGGTGATACTGGATTGAGCAAGCTGAGCGATCGCAGTTGCCTCATAGCTCAATTCGACCTGTCCCGCTTCAATTTTTGCCATATCGAGAATATCGTTAATCAATTCGAGTAAATGGTAACCGCTACTTTCAACGGTTTGCAATGCTGTGAGCTGACGTTCATTGAGTATGCCAAAGACTTCTTCTTGTAGGGCTTCGGTCATTCCTAAAATCGCATTGAGAGGAGTACGCAGCTCGTGGCTCATGGCTGCCAAAAATTCATCCTTGAGTCGAGTAGCACGGAGCAGTTCGGCATTAGTTTGCTCTAGTTGTTGCTCGTATTTTTTGCGATCGCTAATATCGCGGTAAAACCAAATCCGACCATAATATTTGCTGTCCCAATAAATTGGTGCTGAACAGCGATCGAAGGTACGTCCATCAATGAAACTAATTTCATCACAACTAATCTTTTTCGGATTTTCGTAAAGATGTTCAACCAGTTCTAAAAATTCGTTGGGATTGGTAAGTTGTGATAAAGCCGTTGCAAGAAGTTGGCGATCATTTCCCTCGGTGACAATCTCTTGGGGAATATGCCATTGACGGACAAATTTTTGATTATAAGTAAGTACGCGACGCTGTTCATCAATCACAAGGATGCCATCAAAGGATGCTTCTTGCATGACCGTTGATAAAGCATTGTTACGTTCTAGTGTTAAGACAGATTGAGCTAGTTGATCGTTGGATTGCCTGAGCTGTTCATTTACAGTCTGGAGTTGCGCTTCTGCTTGTTTGCGATCGCTAGAATTTAAATCAAAATTTAAAGCAGTCTGTGCCAATATTTCCGTCAAGACATCTTTGGTTAATACGCCAATAATGCGATCGCCATTTAGGACAGGTAAATGCCGAATTTGATGCGTTTGAAACAACGTCATCACATCGTTGATATTATTCAAACCTGTCTCTTGGATGGTTATAACTGGATGACTCATTACAGACTGCATCGTTAATTGAGCCAAAGGAACAGATTTAACACAAATACGAATAAGATCCCTTTCCGTGAAAAGCCCCATCAACTCGCGCCCCTTTGAGCCTGAGATTATTACGCAACTTGCCCCCATTTCACCCATCATCACGATCGCCGCCATGACCGATGTTTCTGGTGAAACTGTCAATTGCTGTTGCGCGATCGCCAACATTAATTGCTTATGGATTAAGGAGATTGAAATTGTCATCGTAATTAACTAGTGATAAAAGGGATCTAAAATATTTAGGAATTATTTCTTAAGGTTAATATCTCTATAAGATCCCCCTCATCCCCCCTTAAAAAGGGGGAAGAATATCTTCTCTGTTTAAGGGGGCTAGGGGGGAACTCAAGCAATTATTAAATGCATACTAAGAGGCGTTGAATCATTTGAGCTAATGCTCTTAGTTTGACAGGTTTGGGCATATATTCATTAGCTCCTGCGGCAAGACAGCGATCGCGATCGCTTGTCATAGCTAGCGCAGTTAGGGCAATAATTGGCAAATTAACTAAGCTAGGGATCTGGCGAATTTGTTTGATTGATTCTAGACCACCCATGATCGGCATTTGCATATCCATTAAAATCAAATCGGGTAGTTCTTTCTGGGCAACTGCGATCGCTTCTAGTCCATTTTTTGCAAAGAGAAGACGATAACCATGAGCTTCTAAATAGCTAGATATTGTCGCGACATTGGCGGCATTATCTTCGGCGATCAAGATCGAGAACTTCTTATCGCGATCGAGTGGACTAGGTTCACTCGTTGGCTCAGCTTGGGTGTTTAGTGCAGGAGCAGCAGTTACATGATCGACATAGGGAAGGGCGACGGTGAAGCAACTTCCCACGCCTACTTCGCTCTTTAGTCGCACTGTCCCACCATGCAACTCCACAATTTGCTTCACTAAGGCGAGTCCCAAGCCTGTGCCTTGATATTTGCGATTAAGGGCGCTGTCAATTTGAATGAATGGCTGAAATAGTTTATTGATGTTTTCTGCTGATATCCCTATACCTGTATCGGTGATGGCAATTTGTAGATAGTTGTTCATGTCTAGAAGATCGTCACTCTGTGAGATAAAAGCCACTGCTAAAGTAATTTGCCCTTCCTCCATCGTGAACTTGACAGCGTTATTCAGTAAGTTGATCAAGACTTGGCGAATTCGCAATTCATCCACTAATAAGTCAGGTAGATTAGTTGGGAATTGAGTCTTGATTCTGATACGTTTAGCGATCGCTTGCTGTCTGACAAAAGTAAGGCTAGATTGGCAAAGGGACTCTATAGCAGTAGGTTTGCAATCAAGTTCCATCTGACCTGATTCAATTTTAGCGATATCAAGAATATCGGTAATCAACTCCAGCAAATGGGAGCCACCGCGCTCAATAGTCTGTAATGCCTTGATTTGGCGCTCATTAACATTCCCAAAAACTTGTTCTAGTAATGCTTCGGTCATGCCAAGGATCGAATTAAGCGGAGTACGGAGTTCATGACTCATGTTAGCGAGAAATTCGTCTTTGAGTCGATTTGATCGCAAAAGTTCCGCATTGTGCAATCGCTCAACTTCAGCTTGTTTAGCATCTGTAATATCTCGAATAATGACCAGCACTTCAAAATCGTTAAGAGGTGCAATCCGAACTTCTTCGTAACGCTGCTCATCCTCAAAAATAAAAATCTGCTCATATACCTGTAAGCTACTAGTTGCGATCGCTTGGTTGGCATAATGCAGTCGCTGTGCAGCTAAATCGGCTGGCAAAATATCATGGATTTCGATGGTGTCAGTTTTGGTGCTGGAACGATGGACACGAACGCTACTACCGGCCAACATACTAATGTGGCGACCTTGCAGATCCATTTGAATTAGAAGATCGGGCATTGCCTCAATAATTGCTCGGTTGGTCATTTCGCTTTTTATGAGAGCGGATTCGGCTTGCTTGCGATCGCTAATATTACGGATCATAAATAGCACTTCATCGTCACCAGTTTTGATGACTCTCACTTCTTCATCTTGGAGGAGATCGTCAACTGGAATTTGTTGCTCATATATCTGCAACTCTCCTGTTTGTAAAGCTTGCTGCATATAGTAAAAATGTCGTTCTGCAATCTCTGGGGATAACAAATCCATTATCGAATAACCAGTGAGATCGGATGGATGCAACAACACATCAAAATTACGGTACTCCGTATTAAATCTGCGATAAATGCCATCAGACCCTACTCGAAACATGAGATCGGGAATTGCCGCTAAAATTGCTCGACTGTGAGACTCAGTTTGCTTGAGGGCGGCTTCGGCTTGCTTGCGATCGCTAATATTACGGATCATAAATAGCACTTCATCGTCACCACATTTGATGACTCTAACCTCTTCATCTTGAAGGCGGTCGCCTATTTGGATTTGTTGTTCATAGACCTGCAACTCCCCTGTTTGCAATGCTTGCTGCATAGAGTCCAACTGTTGTTTAGCGATCTCTGGGGACAGCAGATCTGTCATCGCTTGACCAGTAGGATCGGAGTCTTGTAGCAATATCCCAAAGTCTCGATTAGCAACAAATCCGCGATAAATGCCATCAGATCCCACTCGAAACATGAGATCGGGAATTGTCGCTAAAATTGCGCGGCTTTGGAATTCACTCTGTTTGAGATCAAGTTCGGCTTGCTTGCGATCGCTAATATCTGTCAGAGTACCTACATAGCTAAGGACTTCTCCGTTATCATCGCGTTCAGTAACGCATTGCCCATATACCCACACCACCTTCCCATCGGTATGTTGAAAGCGATATTCAAGCTGAAAGGGGCGATGATTATCTTGGATCGATTGTTGCCACGCCGCTATAATCATCTCGCGATCATCTAGATGAAGTCCTTCTCGCCACCCCTCTCCAAGTGCAGCTTCTGGAGTAAGTCCAGCTATTTGACAATAGCGATCGTTAACATAAATACATTGCCCCAAGCGATCTTTGCGAAAAATACCCACAGGAGCCGATGAAGCTAGAGAATTATAGCGCTGTTCACTTTCACTTAAAAGTATTGATGCTCGTTGCTGTTCTGATTGCAAATGATCGATTTTCGCTTGTAGTTGACGTATCCGTGCTATGCGACCACATACTCGATGCACACAGTCCGACAGAGAAATCTCAGTGATATCTTCTTTGATCAGATAATCTACTGCCCCCAGTTTCATCGCTCTCGCCGCCATTCCTTCGTTGCTCTGTTCTGTCAGCACGATTACAGGTAAATTTGTATCCTCAGCATGATCAGCGATCGCAGTTAGAAATCCCAAGCCATCGGGTAAATCCAGATCCAGTAGCACCATATCTGGACTTTGCCGCCATAGGTTTAGCCCCTCTTCTATAGTCTCAGCTTCAAGAAAGCAATAGCTCCGCGCTCCATTTACCACATTCGATTGTAGGTATTGAACATAGCGATCGCGATCAGCCTTATTAGTAACCACGATCAAAATTGTGATTTTGGACAGCAAAGTTGGAAGATAGGGATTATTTCCGATCTCTTGGATGATTGACTTCAGGAATGGGTTTAACATAGTCATGTTGGATATAACTTGAAGCCAATTATTTTGATAATGGTGTGATTAATAATTGTTCAATAGTATGGTTCAGTTGTTTCAGCTTCACTGGCTTAGCAATGTACTCATTTGCACCTGCGGCTATGCAGCGATCGCGATCGCCTTTCATCGCTAAAGCCGTTAAGGCAATAATTGGTATATTGACTAAGCTAGGAATCTGGCGGATCTGTTTTGTCGCTTCTAACCCATCCATCACGGGCATTTGAATATCCATCAAAATTAGGTCAGGTTGTGCCGACATTGCCATGGCGATCGCTTCCTGTCCGTTGCCTGCTAACACAAGGCGATAGCCTTTTGCCACTAGGTAGCTGGAAATTGTCATGATATTCGCTTCATTGTCTTCAGCGATCAAGATGAGAGGAGACTTTAATGCGCTTTGGTTTGGCAAGTCTAGTTCTGAAGTTGTAATTGAATGATCGCTAGTGAAGATTTCAGGGGAGGGATTGACATCGAGGATATAGGGTAACTCGATAGAAAAGCAGCTACCTAATCCCAGTTCACTAGTTAGTTCTATTCGACCACCATGAAGTTCCACCATTTGCTTCACTAAGGTAAGTCCCAATCCTGTACCTGCATATTGGCGGTTTAAGGCACTATCGATTTGGATAAAAGGTTTAAATAGTTTGGGGATGTTTTCGGAAGCAATGCCGATGCCTGTATCAATCACCGCAATTTGGATATATTGCGCCGCAACCATCTTGCCTTCTTCTGAATCTCCTTCAAAGAGAGAAGTGGACTGGCAAAGACTAACTTTTAGGGTAATGCTTCCTCCTGCTGGCGTGAATTTGACGGCATTGTTGAGTAGATTGATTAATACCTGACGGATGCGCCGTTCATCGATTAAGACTTCTGGCAAATTCGCCTGACATTTGGAATGGATCTGGATGTTCTTTTGCTGAGCCAGTTGCTTGATAAACGCCAGACTAGATGTACAAAGTTGAGGGAGCGAGGTGGGTACAAGCTCTAATTCGATTTGTCCAGATTCGATTTTAGCGACATCGAGAATGTCATTGATCAGTTCCAACAGGTGATTGCCACTCCGCTCAACGGTTTGTAATGCTTTGATCTGCCGATCGCTAATTTTGCCAAAAACTCCTTCTTGCAAGCCTTCAGTCATTCCCAAAATTGCATTAAGCGGCGTGCGAAGCTCATGACTCATGTTGGCTAGAAATTCATCTTTGAGTCGGGTAGCGCGCTCAAGTTCTTTATTGGTCTGTTGCAGTTGCGCTTCGGCTAGCTTGCGATCGCTAATATCTCGCACAAAGAAGACTACTTCATCATTACCACAAGGAGCAACACGCACTTCTTCGTAACGAGGTTTACCATCGATCAAAATCTGCTGTTCATAGCTCTGTACCTGCTTCGTGGCAAGAGTTTCGTGTAGAGCTTCATATTTTTTTTCTGCGTGAGTAATGTCCGAGGGAAAGGCTTCATATATACTTTTGCCAATTGCTTGGTCTGGATCGACTAGATTTGCATCCTTATTCGATGCCATAAAATCCACATATTTACCTTCGCGATTAACTCGAAAAGCTATATCTGGTAGAGCTAAGAGTGTGGCACGAGCGCGTTCTTCACTGCGTCGTAGAGCTTGTTGCATAGTAAAGCGATCGCTAATATCCATGGTAATACCATACAATCGTGTTACCTGTCCGAGGGCATCCCAGATCGCTTCGGCTTTGATAAAAATATAGCCATCGGAACCGTCGGCGCGAATAATCTGGACATCGATCTCAAAGGGTTGTCGTTGCTGAATTGCATATTCGGCCAACAATCTCAGACTCTCTCGATCGCGGAATGCAATATATTGAAAGAACTCTTCGTATGTTGGTTCTGGACAATTAGGGTCGAGCGCAAAAATGTTGAAGTTCTCTTCTGACCAAGT
>JBBQRB010000075.1:0-14034 GCA_038215315.1 Pseudanabaenales cyanobacterium | reverse complement strand
TTTTTTTTGTTCAAATAGTCTCCCAACATAACCATCACCCCCCACGTCTTGGGGCCCCCCGCGCCGCGCCCCCCACAGCGTCTTGGGTTCTGGGTTTTACTTCGCCGAGCTACTTATCTAAATCCCACTAGCTTAAAACATCCTTGAATTACCGATCGCCATCTTCTAATTCCTATTCTTCTGGCTCCTTTTATAACGAGTCACCCTGTCCTGTGTGTATGCGTGGCAAGGTCGCACCAATGCCAATGATGGAATCCTTAGCTTGCAATTTTTGTAATCATATTTTTGTGATGGAAGCTGATCCCCTTCTTAATCTACAGGTTCTCAAAATGGCTGATACAGTTTCCACTCTGCGATGGGTATGGACGGGGCAGAGTTGGAAGAATGCCAATGCCGTGCAGGTTTATACAAGTCGTTGGCTCAGTATTTTAGGGGTTTTGTTAGTGGTTATTCCGACCGCGATCGCTACGGCGGCGGTTTATCTATTCCCAGTTGAGCCAGACGTTCCCCTAGCTTGGTTTCCCAAATTTTGGGCGATCGCCACTTTTTGCGGACATCTGACTGTCCTGCTTGCAATTACCCGCGACTATACCCAGTTTCCCTTGAGAGCTTACTGGCAAGCTATGGAAAGATCGCTGCGGCAAGTATTTAACATATAGCTAAATAGAAAAGCTGTGGTGCACGCGCAGCGTGCGCCACAGCTTTTCTATTTAAATACCCCAAGAGAGTTGCGGCGAACCTGCGCCGCAAAATTAAGACCTATCAACCAGCAGCATGACCAGATCAACACAAACTAAGCCCTCAAACCATAAATCTTCTCAATCTCTCTCTAAGTCCTTACGCAAGACTCTAAACATTTTTCGGTATGGATTTAAAGCCTTAGAGCTAGTCTGGAATACAAGTAAAGGTCTGACGATCGCGATCGCGATACTCACGATTTTTTGTGGCTTATTACCTGGAGCGATCGCTTACATTGGCAAATTAATTGTTGATAGTGTGGTCTTGGCAGCTCAAAATGGAACTCTCGCACAGCGCAATCTAGCTCTAACCTATGTGGCTTTAGAAGCGATCGCTTTTGTCGCTCTGGCGGCTTGCCAGAGGGGGTTAGGAGTTTGTCAATCGCTGTTGAGAGTTCTGCTCGCCTATGGGGTAAATGTGCTGATTTTAGAAAAGGCGCTGACTCTTGATCTGGCTCATTTTGAAGATTCTGAATTTTATGACAAGATGACTCAGGCGCGATCGCAAGCTTCGAGTCGCCCTCTGTCACTGATCAATCGCATCTTTGGACTTGGGCAATCGGCGCTGACGCTGTTAACTTTTAGTGGGCTATTACTAAGTTTTTCAACTTGGGCAGTGATCGTTTTAGTATTAGCGGCGATTCCTTCTTTTATTGCCGAAACTCGATTTTCTGATCATTCATTCCGTTTATTTAAGTGGCGATCGCCCGAAACCAGACAGAGTCATTACATCGAGACTTTGCTGGCGCGGGAAGACTATGCCAAAGAGGTACAGCTTTATCAATTGGGCGCAATGCTGTTACAGCGTTACCGTGATATTTTTGACCGTCTATATGTCGAAGATCGCAACCTCACGGTGCAAAAAGGCTTTTGGGGATATATGCTAGGGCTGCTGAGTACAGGTGCATTTTATGCCACTTATGCATGGATTGTGATGGAAGCGATCGCAGGAAAAATCAGCCTTGGCGAGATGACCATGTATCTGGTTGTATTCCGTCAAGGACAGTCTACTTTTTCGGCAGCCCTCACTTCCATTGGTGGAATGTATGAAGATAATCTCTATCTCGCCAATCTTTACGAGTTTCTAGACGAACCCATCCCTCAATCTCAAGGCTCTATCATCAAAGGCACGGTTGCCGACGGAATTCGATTTGAAAATGTCTCCTTCTGTTATCCCGAAAGCCAACAGCCAGTTTTACACAATATTTCTCTACATCTCCGCTATGGCGAAAAGCTAGCGATCGTTGGTGAAAATGGCTCTGGCAAAACGACATTGATCAAGCTCCTAACCAGATTATATACACCCAGCAGTGGCAGAATTTTATTAGATGGAGTGGACTTGAACGATTGGGATGTTGAGACTTTGCGCCGCCGCATTGGGGTAATTTTTCAGAACTTTGTGCAGTACCAATTTATTGTCGGTGAAAATGTGGGCATTGGTGATGTGGAACAGCTAGATGATTCGCAAAGATGGGTGACTGCCGCTGAAAAAGGAATGGCAAAACCCTTTATTGACAATCTACCCTTAGGATTTCAAACCCAGCTTGGCAAATGGTTTAAGGGTGGTCAGGAGCTATCGGGTGGACAATGGCAAAAGATTGCTCTATCCCGCGCTTTTATGCGATCGCAGGCGGACATTCTGATTCTAGATGAGCCAACTGCGGCGATGGATGCAGAAGCAGAAATGAATATTTTTAATCATTTCCATACTCTAACTAAAGATCAGATGGTGGTGCTAATTTCTCATCGCTTCTCCACG
This sequence comes from Pseudanabaenales cyanobacterium, assembly GCA_038215315.1. Classification (GTDB taxonomy): domain Bacteria; phylum Cyanobacteriota; class Cyanobacteriia; order Pseudanabaenales; family Pseudanabaenaceae; genus Pseudanabaena. The sequence goes on along the minus strand of JBBQRB010000075.1, from coordinate 11,538 downwards.
GTTCGTATGGCTGAGCAGATCGTGGTGATGGGCGATGGTAAAATCATTGAACAGGGAAGTCATGAGCAGCTATTACAAGCTAATGGTCGCTACGCACATCTGTTCTCCCTTCAAGCCGCAGGCTATAAGTAAAAAACCCAAAAAGCTGTAGCGCACACTGCGCGTGCGCCTCAGCTTTTTGGGTTTTATCATGCCTACCCTCCTTCCCAGTATTAAAACCCAAGAATTAGTGGTGCGGCGCGCAACGCCCCCCCACAAAAAATTAAAAGGGAAAGGAGTATCTACTTAATTGGTTCTTTATTAATCGAAGATATGGAAATACAACCTCAAGTCAGTATCATTATGGGAAGCGATTCCGATCTGCCCACCATGCAAGGGGCGATCGCTATCTGTCATAAATTTGATATCCCCTATGAAGTCGCGATTATCTCGGCACACCGCACCCCCGATCGCATGGTCGAATTTGCGAAGACTGCCCACACTAGAGGCATTAGGGTAATCATCGCAGGTGCAGGTGGAGCCGCCCACCTACCTGGAATGGTGGCGGCGCTTTCGCCTTTACCTGTGATCGGTGTACCAGTCTCCACACGTCAACTGAGTGGAATTGACTCCCTTTATTCGATTGTGCAAATGCCTAAGGGAATCCCCGTGGCAACGGTGGCGATCGGCAATGCGGACAATGCAGGACTGCTGGCTGTGCAAATTTTGGCTAGCTCTAATTCCCAGCTATTAGAAAAAGTAATCGCCTATCGTCAATCCCTAAGAGATATGGTGCTTGAGAAACAAGACAAGCTTGCCGAGCTTGGCAGTGAGAAATACTTACAGCAAATGTGATGCATTATAAAACCCAGAACCCAAAGAGCTGTAGCGCACGCTGCGCGTGCGCTACAGCTCTTTGGGACTCTGCTTTCAATTAAACATTTAGTTTTGTGCTACAAATTCTCAGGATCACATCGAATTTCGATCATTAAGCCATCAGGATCGTAAAAATAAATTCCTTTTCCTGTAGGACGAGTTACAGGCTCTCCTTCGATCGCAACTTGCTGATCGCGCAGTGCCGCCACTGCATGATCAAATAGCTCTGGCGCAATGTCAAAAGCTAAATGACTAGCGCGTGTAAATTGCACCTGCGGGTCAGGATTGGGCGCAGCTAAGTCTGGCTCATAAAAGAGATCCAGAACTGTGCTGTCAGGCAAAATAAAGTTTGCGACTTTGCCTACAGCAACCAAGTCAACTAACGTACTGGGAACTGCATCTCCTGTAAGTTGCCGCAAACCTAAGACATTGCCGTAAAAATTACAGGATGCCATCATATCCTTCACGTTTAAGGCGATGTGATGGACTCGCCTCAGACTGCCTAGAGCGATCGCCATTGGTTTCACCGTTACTTCTACTAATATTTATACTAATTCACAAAAGTGCGCCTAGTTGCTTACAGCGCAAAGCGGCACTTTCAAAAATTTCTCTGTACCCTTTAAAGCCTCAATAGGCTGTACTAAGTAGGCAAGCATAATTAAACCCAAAACCCAAAAAGCTGTAGCGCACGCTGCGCGTGCACTACAGCTTTTTGGGTTTTAAAGTTTCTTTTGCCCACATACTTAGATAAAGCCTCAACAGGTTATATTGCTTATAAAATAAGCATTAATAATCTAACTCAAAATACTTAATTACAGCACTTTATGCTGTTATAAAACCCAGAGGAAGTTTTGAAAGTGCCGCTTCGTGGCACTTTCAAAACTTCCTCTATACCCTTTAAATTCTCAATAGGCTGCATTATAAAAATGTATAGTAAAAGTCCAGACGACCTTAGCTTTAATTCTCCAGATTTATTGCAAAATCTTTTATCTAAAAACTACGATTTAGTCTCCGAACAATTTATCAAAGTCTTAGAACACTTTGAACAAAACACATATTTAGAACTGACTGACGATTCAAGATATTTTGTTAATGCTTTTGTTAAGAATTTTTTGTATCTTTTTACTCAACCTGATTACTTGATTAGCGATCGCTATATAACGCGATTCATTCAATTTAATTTAACCATATCTAATCTTGTTGCTATTTCTAACTTCAAAACCACTGATCCCTATTTAGAAATATTAAAATATCAGACTCAGAACTATGCGAAAATCTTAACCTTATGTTCTGCAAGAAATAGCTTTAAATTTCAACGACATGATTTTTTTGATGCTAGTCCAGAACTAGCTAATCTATGGTACTCCTGCTATCTAGAGATTTATCGCACAGGTTTAGTTAATCGAGTTGTCTATCAAAATCTAAAAGAACACTTAGTCTATGAAGACGAACGCTTAACTGATTTCTATAAGATTGATGATCTATATTTTGGCGCAACCTATATAGATGGAGATAGCGATCGCTTCCTTAAATCCAAAATCAATCAATCAGTCAAAAATAGTAATTTGATTAAGAATCTAGTTATTTCTAATCAACCTAATCTTCGTAAAATAGCTATAATTTCGGGATTTTGGTTTCCAGAACATTCTGTTTATCGCATTCTATATGATTGTATTGCGTCATTAAAAGATGATTATGAGCTTACTTTAATTCATACAGGCGATCGTCAATTAGAGATTGATCGACAATATTTTCAAGATGTAAAATATTTACAAATTCATAATGAAAAATTTGATATTAGTAGTATTCAAAGTAATGACTTTAATGTTGTTTACTTTCCTGACATCGGAATGACATCGGAAAGTATTTTACTTTCCAACTTAAGGATTGCCCCAATTCAAATTTGTGGATTAGGGCATCCTGTGAGTACGTTTGGTAGTGAAATTGACTACTTTATTAGTGGATCTGATGCAGAAGTAACTCGGAACGCAGAGGTTAATTATTCTGAACGACTAGTACTGCTCAATGGCTTAGGTGCAGTGAATAATCACCCCAACTATCAGCCTAAACAGAGCTTGGATATCAAAACTCTACGCGATGCTATGGAGGCAAAATCTCAATTCATTATCAACTGTCCTTGGTATGCCCAGAAGGTCAATTATCCCTTGCTGATTTTGTTAAAGAAGATTGTCCAAGAGTCTAAGCGACCTATACTATTTCGCTTCTTTTCAGGTGGTGGATTGATTCGCAAAAATGACTTTCTGCCCTTTGTTTACGAAATCAATCAGGTACTTGGCGTAGAGAATGTTCAAGTCTATCCTTACCTTCCATATACTGAATATATGACCATTATGGAAGAAGGTGATATCTGTCTCGATTCTTATCATTTTGGTGGATTTAATGTCATTGTTGATAGTCTATTTATCCAAAAGCCTACAGTTGTATTTGAAGGCAAACGTTGGTATAGCCGTGCAGGAGCAAGGCTGATGAAAAAGGTGGGGTTAGGAGATTTAGTTGCCAAAAATCCGACAGAATACACTCAACTATCTCTCAAATTGATTAATAACTATGATTTCCTATGGGAAATGCAGGAACGAGTTAGGCAGATTGATCTTAACGGACTTGTCTTTCAGTCAAGCAATAGTCAATATTTTAAGAAAGCAATTGATTTTCTCATTCAAAATCACGAGTATCTCAAAAGCGATCGCTCCCGTAAGCCCATTAGAATCTCATAGCTCTACACTACTCCCTTCCCAGCGAAAGATTAGCGGTGCGGCGCGAAGCGCCGTCACCATCTTTTGGGTTTTATTTCCTAATAAGACTGGCGACAGTTATAGTATTAGAAATTGTGCTTGCTACAATTTCTAAAGTTCCACTATGTTCTAGACAAATCAGTGATTACGCTCAATCTCCTCCACCCCATCGAAGCTAAACCGATTCAAACATGGAAATTTGAGTCTGAGTCTGTGATCCGCATTGGAAGATCTGGAGATAACGACATAATTCTCTACAGTTCGGTCGTATCTCGATATCATGTTGAGCTACATCACAACTCTTTAAATTGGGAAATTGTTAATATCGGGGCAAATGGAACCTATATAGATGATCATCAAATTGATAAGGAGCATCTTCGGAATGGGATGACAATTCGGCTTGCCGCTACAGGTCCTAAAATTCAGATTTTTATAGATGGCAACTCATCTAAGTAAGTAGGCAAGCATAATTAAACCCAAAACCCAAAGAGCCATAGCGCACGCGCAGCGTGCGCTATGGCTCTTTGGGTTTTAAGGTTTCTTTTGCCCACATACTTAGGTATGCAACTATCCAAAATAAAGCCCAAAAAGCTGTGGCGCACGCAGCGCGTGCGCCACAGCTTTTTGGGGGTTATTTTGGATAGTTGCGGTAAGAAATTACCTACCATAGTATGATTTTGTCTAGCCAACAAAATCGATCCCGTACAGTCATCACTATGCGTATCGCCATATTTACCGAGACATTTTTACCCAAAATTGACGGCATCGTTACCCGCCTCAAATATACCGTCGAATATTTGGTCAGGCTCGGTAATCAAGTACTAGTGTTTTCTCCCGACGGAGGAATCACCGAATATTGTGGTGCTGAAGTTTATGGTGTGTCTGCCTTTGATTTTCCTCTTTATCCAGAGCTAAAGGTCGCCTTACCGCGACCTTCGATTGGGCTTGCCCTTGAGAAATTCAAACCCGACATTGTACATATTGTGAATCCAGCGATTTTGGGAATGGCTGGACTTTACTACGCAAAATCGATGAATTTGCCATTAATAGCTTCCTATCACACCCATTTACCCCAATATTTGCAGCATTACGGATTAGGGTTTCTTGAAGGCGTGATGTGGGAGTTGGTCAAAAATACACATAACCAAGCTGCTTTAAATCTTTGCACTTCTACAGTAATGATCGATGAACTGCGATCGCATGGAGTCGAGCGACTTGATCTATGGCAACGCGGAGTGGATACAGTACAGTTTCATCCGCGTTTTAAAAGTACTGAAATGCGATCGCAATTAACTCAAGGACATCCTGAAGACACTCTATTTCTCTATGTAGGCAGACTCTCGGCTGAAAAAGAAATTCAACATATTTTACCAGTCCTACAAGCAATTCCTAATAGTCGTCTTGCTCTAGTTGGCAATGGTCCCTATCGCCAAGAATTAGAGAGAATCTTTGCAGGAACCAATACTAATTTTGTCGGATACTTGCGTGGAGACGATTTAGCTTCTGCTTTTGCGTCTAGCGATGCGTTCCTCTTCCCATCGCGGACGGAAACCTTAGGCTTAGTACTGCTAGAGGCAATGGCTGCGGGCTGTCCTGTCGTAGCCGCAAATTCAGGTGGGATTCCTGATATTGTCACCAATGCACTGAATGGCTATTTGTTTGAACCAAGCGATCGCGATGGAATCGTAAAAGCAACTAGCAATCTTCTGCAAAAACGTGATCAGTATATGTGCATTGAGGCTCGCTTGGAAGCAGAAAAATGGGGATGGGATGCGGCTACTCGTCAGTTGCAAAATTATTACGAGCAGACGATCAAGTCCAGCCAATTAGTTACAGCTAAGTAGCTAAAACCCAAAAAGCTATGGCACACGCGCAGCGTGCGCCATAGCTTTTTGGGTTTTAGCTACTCAAGGTTAGATCGACAAGCCTAGTTTTAAACCCAGCAAAGCATGGGCAACTAGAAGTGCCACGATCGCGCTACCCAAGTATGCATGGGCGTTACGAAGTATTGGCTGATTGCCACCAAATCCAGTTAGAGAAATCGTGCCATTGATCGCGAGTAATACGAGGACGACTGAACCCGTGATGAAGTGAGGGCTTTCAAGCAAAGGTTCGCCCTGCATTACTAGAGATAGCAAACCGCCTGTGTAACCCGCCGCTAGAAATGTAGTCATTAGGGGGGCAACTTTACGATGATCAGCCTTGTTTTTATTGGCGACTTCTGGTTCGGTTGCCGTGCGTCCACGCCATCCAGAAATTGCCACAAAAGAACCCATTGCAAAAATTACGATCGCCATAAAAAATGGATGTCCCCAATTAGTGATTGGCTCAGGGATATTTAAAGCTTCAAATTGATCGGCAATTGGCTGGAGAGATTCAGTGAGTTTGGTAGCGAATTCAGTCATAGTTTTCAGATTTCGAGGAATTTGCGTTGAAACTTGATTATAAAAAAATATTTACAATTTATTTACAAATCTTTGTGATTATTACTATTGCTGTTGCCACCCGTCAAAAACAAGTCCTAAAAAGGTAAGCATAGGCGTTGCACCGCACCGCTTTAGGACTAAAAGAAACCTTAAAACCCAAAAAGCTGTAGCGCACGCTGCGCGTGTGCTACAGCTTTTTGGATTTTGGACTTAATTATGCTCGACTACTTATCAAAAAACATGGCAATGATTGCGTAAAAGAGTAATGGCGAAATAAAGTTCCACCATTACTCTTTTGGTTTGTATGTCCTAAGTAAATTGCCTAAGCCCTAGCAAAGCGATGTAAATTAAGAATGGTTCATATTGACTCTTAGGCGATTTAATTTAATGTATACAGTTTTAGAAGCGATCGCGACTGCTAATCCCCCCTATAAGCTCACCCAAACAGAAGCATCGGACTTCATGCTCAAAACTGAAAGTTTGTCATCGGCTATTAAGAAGAGAATTCCTTCAATTTATGCACACTCAGGTATTGATTATCGATATAGCTGTATCGCCGACTATGGAGGTGATTTAGAGAAGTTTCAACTCTATCCCCAAAACTGGAATCTCTTACCTCAGCCAACTACTTTTAATCGCAATCAAATTTACGCTGACTATGCACCGAAACTAGCTCTACAAGCATCTCAGCAGGTAATCACTGATGCAAATTTAGATCCACATAATATTACGCACATTATCACTGTCAGTTGTACGGGATTTTCGGCTCCAGGACTAGATGTTTATTTAATCGAGAAATTAGGGCTTGCGGATACAGTCTCGCGGACAATGATCGGATTTATGGGTTGTCATGCAGCTTTTAATGGATTGAAGACTGCCCATGCTATTTGCCAAAGCGATCGCCAAGCTAAAGTTCTTCTAGTTTGCATAGAATTATGTTCGCTACATTTTCAAATTGCTAATACCTTAGAAAATACGATTATTAATGCTATTTTCAGTGATGGTGCGGCGGCGGCAATTTTAGCAGCAAAGTCTTTTTCAGAAGCAGAAGGAAAACTCGCTTATATAGATGGAAGTAGTTTATTGATCAAAGACACTCAAGCTTTGATGGATTGGAGAATTGGTGATACTGGCTTTTTAATGGGTCTATCGCCTCAAGTCCCTGAAGTCGTTGCTAAATATTTACCAGACTATTTGCGGAACTTTTTAGCTAGCCATCAACTTACACAAAAGGATCTAGGATTTTGGGCTATTCATCCTGGAGGGAGAAAAATTGTGGATCAGATTCAATCAACTTTTGACCTATCTGATTCTATGATTTTTGACTCTTACGAAGTCTTACGTCAGTATGGAAATATGAGTTCACCAACAATTTTGTTTGTATTAAAGAAGATCTTAGATCGACATAAATCTAAACAAGAAGCACATTTGAGATCCAGCCTTGACAATGGTATTGCACTCGCTTTTGGACCTGGACTATCCATCGAAGGATGTTTGTTTCAAGAAGTTTAATTCGGCAAGTAGATACTCCCTTCCCAGTGAAAGATTAGACGTTGCGGCGCGATGCGCCGCAACGATAATTTCTTGGGTTTAATGTCTAGTCCTAATATAGTTAAAACCGAAAAAGCTGTGACGCACGCTGCGCGTGCGTCACAGCTTTTTCGGTTTTAAGGTTTCTTTTGCCGAGCTACTTATTTAGGCTTTGTATACTCGATCAGGAACAGGAAAGCCACAGGAAGTCCCATCCTTATAAATGACTTCTTCTTCCCAAGGTAGACAATACTTACCTTTGACCATATCCTCCATATAGGTGTAAGGGCAATCTTGAGCGCCACCCTTAACCGCAACATAACCACGATGACCAAACTGATAGATATTGTTTTCCACAGACCAATATTTACGAGCTTCGCGAACTAGATCAGGACGGACTTCAGCAGTGATGATTTCATCGGGGCGATGACTGCCCATCACCAACGGCTGACCATCAAAATTCACGATCATCCCTTCCCCCATTGAGTCAAAACTTCCATCAGAACCGCACATACAGACAGAAGCTGTCACCATAAGATTGCAGAAAGCATTTGCTTGATTGGTGATTTGCCAAGAATGGCGAATCGGTGCTGTATACCCTGCCGTGCGAATCATAATTTCTGCACCTTTATAGGCACATTCCCGCGCCATTTCTGGAAACATTCCATCATGGCAAATAATCAGCGCTAGCTTGCTACCATTCGGCCCATCACAAACTGGAATACCCACATCCCCCGGTTCCCAAGGTTCTACAGGAACCCAAGGATGTAACTTACGATAATAAAGCCTAAGTTCCCCCTGATCGTCAATGATGAGTCCACTGTTGTAGGGATTGCCGTGAGGGTTATATTCCATTATCGAAAAGCAACCCCAGATTTTATTATTGATACAAGCTTGCTTAAAGGCTGCTACTTCCACTCCATCTAGTTTGCACATAATCTCAGGATTTATATCCATCGATAAGCCATGTAATGAGTATTCAGGAAATACCACTAAATCCATTGATGGCATATTCCGCCTTGCTTTGGCTACCATCTCGCAAATGCGTTGGGTCTGTGCTGCTAAATCCTGTGGAGTTACAACCGTTGGCAATTGAAGTTGTACCATTCCTAAAACAACACCATTAGGGGTCTTGTTTAAGCCACCGAGTCCACTCATTTTAATCTTGTCCCATAGTTTTTTATAGCAATCTATTATCAATTATAAGTATTTAAAAAATAGTGTTCATAAATACGCATTCGGCTTAAAGCATCGTGCCACATATCTTGCAAAATTTAGCGTCAGGATCATGAAGAGCTAATCCACAACTAGGACAAATAGATTCTTGCTTCATCTCATTCTTTATTTCATTGTTTAGTTCGCTTTGATTAGCCGTTTTAATCAACCGCTTAAACAACTCTCCCAACTGCACAGGAATCAAGGCTATGCCAGTAAGAACCATCAATACTGTCGTCAGCTTACCTGCATCAGATATAGGCATAACATCACTGTAGCCAACAGTAGTCATCGTAAAAATAGAGAAATAGAAGGCATCTAGAAAATTGTGAAACTTGGGATTGCTCGTATGTTCGATTTGATAGACTAATCCTGAAAAGATAAATACGATCGCAAATAATGTAAATAGAATCCTAAATAGAATTGCAATATCTTCAGTCTTATTCGCAAATAGCGATCGCGACTCCACGATCCGAATTAGGCGCAAAATCCGAAACCAGCGAAGGAGTCGAATAAAAGCAACGTCGATCGCTCCTAAAAAGAATGGCAAAATCGCAAGTAGATCGATGATGGCATAAAAACTAAAAAAATAATTGAGTTTTTGTTTGGCGACTCCAAGACGCAGAAAGTATTCTAGAACAAAGACAATCAGAATAATCTGATCAAGTAAGTTGAGTCGCTGACGGGTGATTTCAGATATGTCATAAGTTTGGGCAACATAACTAAACGCAGAAGTGAGAACAAGAATGGCGATCAAAATATTAATGAGTTTGCCAATTGGTGTAGCAAGATCATCAAGATAAAAATTAATCTTCTCGCTGATTTTTTGTCTTAACATGATCCGACGGTTCCAATTTGAATTAATTAAGAAATTATTGCCGTAAGTAGGTAGGCAAGCATAATTAAACCCAAAGCCCAAAATGCTGTAGCGCACGCTGCGCGTGCGCTACAGCTTTTTGGGCTTTAAGGTTTCTTTTGCCTAGTTACTTAGCGAAGCTATGGCGCACGCTGCGCGTGCGCCATAGCTTACCTACTTAGCTCGTGCAACGACAGTACGATGACGGGGAGTATTAGCAGTGATGCTTGGAGTCTCAAACCCCGCGGCAATTATTTCTGAAGTAATATCTAAACCAAAATATTGATCAAGGTAAGGTTCGGTACTCTTTAATAGAGTCAAAATATAGGGTGGCATTTTGGCATAGATGTCGGAGTGCGGATTCATATCCATTAGCGCAAAGTAGCCATTGGGACGCAGGATACGATGTATTTCTCGCAGGATCTGGCGAGCTGCATCTTGGGGTAACTCGTGGAAGATCAAAAAACAAGACACAAAATCAAAGGAATGATCAGCTAATCCTGTATTCTCGGCAGCAGAGTGTATCCATTGAACTTGATCAACCAGTTCAGGATGTTTAGTGCGCGTGTTGTAGTTAGCGATCGCCAAGAAATGCGGCGACAAATCTAAGCCTGTAATCTTTGCCGATGGATAAGCAGAATGTAGAGAAAAAGTACTCATACCCACACTACAACCGATGTCAAGAATGTCCTGCGGTTGAGTTGGCATTTTCTCTTGGAGAACCTCAAAATAGCTCTGGCGCAATCGGGCATCACCCTCGATTGGTGGCGCTTCGTCTTTCCAGATCCGTGAATGCACAGCATAGGCAGCGACTTCTACTTCTGTTGCAGGCAACCAACCGAGATTTCCTTCTTCGTAGGCATGGAATGGTTTGAGATAGTAGTCTGGATATTTTAAATGGGGATTTTGAACTTTGGTTAGTTCTGTATCAAGATCTTGTTTTTGTAAATCAGCAGAAATTTTTAGCCAGTCAATTCCCATCGAGGCAGCTCGCTCAATCATCATATTTCGCGCCCGTTTCTTAGCAATATTAAATAGAGGGGCGATCGCTAAAATGCCATTTACTAATTGAGATACTATGCCCATTTTGGGAATAGAGGCGGATTTACTAACAGTCATAGGTTAAGAATATAAGAACTAGTTATCTTGAATTATATAGCGGCAATTATTGCTTAAATTTGCCGAGTCTTAATTGCGATCGCAGGATTGCCACTATAAATCGTCATTGGCTCTAGCGATCGCGTAGCCACACTCCCTAGTCCCAACACAGCACCCTGACCAACTCGCACCCCTGCGGCTACCGTTGCTCTTGCTGCAATCCAGCTTCCTGCTTCGATATAGATTGGGGCAGTTTTTAAAGCAAAATCGCGATCGCGCCAATCATGATTACCAGTGCAAAGATAAACACCTTGAGAAATGCAGCAATGGCTTTCAATGGTGATTAAGTCGAGACTGTCGAGCCAAGCATCTTCACCAATCCACACAAAATCTTTAATTATTAATCGCCAAGGAAATTTTACGCGCACCCCTGTTTTAATCCTGACTCCGTGCCCAATTTCTGCACCAAACCATCGCAAAATATTAACTTTTAATCCCGAAAATGGAATCAAATAGCTACGAACTATGGGAGCACCAATAAAAAACCAAAGCAATTGCTTCCAAATAGGCGCACCTGTGGTGTAAGTACCTGTTGTGTAACGATCAAGTCGCAAAGCTATGTCTCCTTCATTGTTTATGGCAGTCCTAAACTATCAAAGTATAGCTAAGCCAAAACCCAAGAATTAGCGGTGGGGCGCGGAGCGCCGCCCCCCGAATATTTAAATGGGTAGGGGGTTAATATGGGGGGGGGGCGCCCCCCCAGGAAATTGTTTGGTTTTGTTTTTGTTAGAGAAGTTTTTTGAGT
>JBBQRB010000074.1:0-14073 GCA_038215315.1 Pseudanabaenales cyanobacterium | reverse complement strand
TGTCAGCATCTATCAACATTTACAACGACGAAGCTGGGCGCGATCGCGGCGGTGCATTTACCGATACCCGATCGCTATGAAGACACGTTAGAGCTTTTAACTCAAACTAAAGAAGCCTATGCCTTGGAAGAGAAAAATGCAGGTGTGTCTTTAGATGGGATTCAAAATATTACTGAGGCAGTATTTCGGGCTGAGAAACAGGGGATATTGTCGGCGAGTGAGCTATGGGCGATCGCTACGACCTTAGCAGGGGCGAGAAATTTACGCCGCCAGCTAGATAATGCCGATTGCTGTCCAAATTTGCAGATTTTGGCAAGCGAGTTGCGGACTTATCCTGATGTTGAGCAGGAAATTTATCGCTGTATTGATGAAGGGGGCAATGTTTTAGATCGGGCTTCGGCACGTTTGGGCGAAATTCGCCATGAGTTAACCTCTGTCCGCGACCAGATTTTGACAAAGCTACAAAACATCATGCAGCGCAATGCTAGTTCAATTCAAGAGCAAATTATTACGCAGCGCAGCGATCGCTATGTCCTAGCCGTCAAGTCACCGCAACGCGATCGCGTGCCTGGCGTAGTGCATGACACTTCCAGTACAGGCATGACCCTATTTGTGGAGCCGAACTCAATTGTGCAGTCAAATAATCGCTTGCGGCAACTCCTCAAAATGGAGCAAGCCCAAATTGAAATTATTTTGGCAGCCCTAAGTACTAGAGTGTCAGCGATCGCAGAGGATTTGCAAAAGTTATTGATCATTGTTACTAAGATCGATCTGGCGGTGGCAAAAGCGCGTTATGCCTACTGGATGCGAGCAAATCCACCACATTTTCTTGACCAAAAGGCGATCGTTTTACGCCAATTGCGCCATCCTCTATTGGTATGGCAGCAGCTAAATGAAGAAGGACGAGAAGTTGTCCCTGTCGATGTTTTAATTTCACCACAGGTTTCGGTTGTCGTCATTACTGGTCCAAACACAGGGGGGAAGACGGCGACTCTAAAAACCTTTGGACTAGCAGCGCTGATGGCAAAGGCAGGGATGTTCATTCCTGCTAGGGAACCTGTGGAATTACCTTGGTTTGATTTAGTGCTTGCCGATATCGGCGATGAACAATCGTTGCAGCAAAACCTATCAACTTTCTCAGGACATATTCGGCGCATTAGTAGAATTTTGGAGGCACTTTCGCCCCAGTCTCTAGTACTGCTCGATGAAGTTGGTGCTGGGACTGATCCATCTGAGGGCAGCGCGATCGCGACAGCTTTATTAGAATATCTCGGTGAGCATACGAGACTAGCGATCGCCACAACTCACTTTGGTGAACTTAAAGCTCTCAAGTATCAAAATCCTAAATTTGAAAATGCATCAGTTGAGTTTGATGATGCTTCCCTTGCTCCCACCTATAAGCTGCTATGGGGCATTCCTGGACGATCCAATGCCTTAGTGATCGCGGCGCGACTGGGCTTGTCACAGGAAATAGTCGAAGCAGCCCAGACTAGAGTGGGTTTAGGCTCTGCGGAAATGAATGATGTGATCGCGGAGCTAGAAGCCCAACGCCGCGAACAAACTCAAAAAACGGAAGCCGCCGCCCATTTATTAGCTGAAACCGAACGACTGCATCAAGAGATCCTAGATCGAGCAGAAAAAATGCGATCGCAGGCTAAGGAACTACGCGAACATCAAGAAAAAGAAGTTCAAGCAGCGATCGCCCAAGCCCAAAAAGAGGTTGGTCGAGTCATTCGTAAACTGCAAAAAGGTGAGCAAGTGGGCGAACAACTTGTTGCCGATGTCCAGCGCACTGAACAAAGAATCGAAGAGCTAACTAAGCGCCATGTTCCTGTGATTCCTGAACCAAAAATTGAAATGCAGTTGAAAGTTGGCGATCGGGTACGGATTCCTAAATTTGGTAAAATCGCGCAAGTACTTACAGCACCGAATAGTTCGGGAGAGTTTTCGGTGCGTTTAGGCACGATGAAATTAACTGTCAATATTACAGATACCGAAAAGGTTTAAAAATGTTGATTATGTGGCAATTTTTTGAGTTTGAGTCTGATTTTGTGGCTTCACTGCGATGTGTTCCCATGCAAGTGCGTTACAAACTAGATACCTGTGGCGTTAAACTCAAGCTGCAACATTGGCATAGGTTTTCAGATATCCAACGCCACCAATTAACGGCTCTACCCTGCGGAACTGATGCCGAGGTGATCGCCTACCGCACAAAACTGCGATCGCTAGTTTTTGAAACTTGTAATGACCATCCCAACGACTTACCCATTGCCGAAAAACCTGCATGGATGCAGGCAAATATGATTCCTGAAAGTGTGTTGAGCCATGCCCAAGAGTTAAATGTGGCGATCGCGATCGCGCAATGGCAAAATCTCACGCCCCTGCAACGATTTGCCTTGATTAAGCTCAGCACATCTAACCATGAAAATGACAATTTTTTGCCAGCTTTAAGAGAATTTGGACTTTTATAAAACCCATAGCCCAAAAAGCTGTAGCGTACGCTGCGCGTGCGCTACAGCTTTTTGGGCTATGGGTTTCTTTTGCCTACTCTCTTCCCAGTGTAAGAATAAATATTAAAACCCAAGAATTAGCGGTGCGGCGCGAAGCGTCGCACTGCTAATCTTTCACTGGAAAGGGAGTAGTTAATTAACTGTCATAAAAAAAAGAGTGCTTTGCACTCCTTTTTTTTATGACAGTTGACTCAAACGATAGCCGACCCCGTGAATTGTCTCAATCAAGTTGTGAGGCGCACCTGCGCCCTTAAGCTTATTGCGTAAACTCTTGATCGTGGCATTGATTGTATCTTCCCTAGGAGGATCAGTCAGTGACCAAACATGTTCCACAATTGAGATTCGTTTAAGGACTTGGCGACCATGATGGAGCAACAGTTCCAAGATGTTGTATTCCTTTGGTGTCAAATGCACTGATTGCCCAGTGTAAGAAACCTCATGCATTCCTGGATCAAGTTGCAGTTCACCCCACCGCAATACAGTCGGCTCAGGAGTTTGAGCGCGACGAGCCAAAGCGCGAATTCTTGCCATTAATTCAGGTGGATCGATGGGCTTGACCAGATAGTCATCAGCACCAGCATCTAGACCTTGAACCTTATCAGAACTCATGTCTAGAGCCGTGACTATCAAAATCGGGATGTTGTTGCTATGGGCGCGAAGGCGACGGCAAAGATTGATGCCGTCTAGCTTCGGCAACATCACATCTAGCAAGATTAGGTTGTAATCATCAGATTGAGATTTTTCCCAACCCTCTTCACCATCTCTAGCGATATCTACTACACAATGCTGTCCTACTAGCACTTCTGCTAAGGTGTCAGCTAAATTTACATCATCTTCTACAAGGAGAATTCTCATTGGCTCGAATAAATCTTAACTATTTAAGCTTGATAGGGGTTGACTGCATATTAGCAAAAACCTATAGAGATTCATAGAAAACATGAACTTTATAAATATCGTTAACATGATCCACCCCCCATCTATTTGCATCATATACGAAATGTCGAAAACTTTTTCATATATGCAAAAGTTTTAAGTGCCACCATCGAAATACTAAATATTGATCAAGGTTTTTGTCCTTAGAGATCGCTGGGTATTTTTAAAATGCGGAAAGTAACGCAATTTGTTACAACTTTCTTACCAAGTTCTGTAGCGATCGCATCGTGGCTAAGTTAAATTGAGTCTATGAGTACCTTGGCTCAATTAAATATATAGCGAAGCGATCGCCACTTGGATCAGGACAAATTAAAAACCAAAAGAGGGTGGCGGCGCTCCGCGCCGCCTCTCTCTTTTGGTTTTTATATCCTAACAAGACGGGCGAATCAGCTTCTTGGGTTTTATTATGCCAAGCTAATCACAGACTTAACTAAAAACCTTTATCAAAACATGATTGCGAATTTATCTGCCTTCAAAACAACTGCATCCCAAGAAATCTTTGCTAAGGCTAAACATCTGATGCCCGGTGGCGTTAGCTCACCAGTCCGCGCTTTCAAATCAGTTGGCGGTGAGCCGATCGTGTTTGATCGCGTTAATGGCGCTTATGCGTGGGACATTGACAACAACCGATACATTGACTATATCGGCTCATGGGGACCTGCGATCGTGGGACATGCCCATCCTGAAGTCATCGAAGCATTACACAAAGCCCTTGAAAAAGGCACAAGTTTCGGCGCACCTTGCGTTCTCGAAAACCAATTAGCAGAAATGGTGATCGATGCAGTCCCCAGTGTGGAAATGGTACGCTTTGTCAACTCTGGCACGGAAGCTTGTATGTCCGTATTGCGCCTGATGCGAGCCTTTACAGGTCGTGACAAGATTATTAAATTTGAAGGTTGCTACCACGGACACGCAGATATGTTCTTGGTGAAGGCTGGTTCTGGAGTCGCGACTTTGGGGTTGCCAGACTCTCCTGGCGTTCCTAAATCCACAACTGCTAATACCCTGACGGCTCCTTACAACGATTTAGAAGCGGTAAAAATATTATTTGCCGAAAACCCTGATCAAATTTCTGGCGTGATCATTGAGCCAGTAGTTGGTAATGCGGGATGTATTGCACCCAAAGAAGGGTTCTTGCAAGGGTTGAAGGAGCTATGTCATGCCAATGGTGCTTTGTTGGTATTTGACGAAGTGATGACTGGTTTTCGCCTCTCCTATGGAGGCGCACAGGCTCGTTTTGGAGTTATCCCTGACTTGACCACGATGGGTAAGGTTATTGGCGGCGGCTTACCTGTTGGAGCCTATGGCGGTCGTCAAGATATTATGTCGATGGTGGCTCCTGCGGGTCCTATGTATCAGGCTGGCACTCTATCGGGTAATCCATTAGCGATGACGGCTGGAATCAAGACTATGGAAATTCTCAAACGCGCTGGCTCTTACGAGTATTTAGAACAAATCACTAAAAAGCTGGCTGATGGGATGTTAGCGATCGCGCACGAAACAGGACACGCTGCTACAGGTAATTTGGTCGGCGCAATGTTTGGCTTGTTTTTTACGGATAAGCAAGTCTATGACTATGAAGATGCTAAGACTAGCGACACAGCCAAATTCGCCAAATTTCATCGCGGAATGCTAGAGCATGGAGTGTATCTGGCTCCTTCACAGTTTGAGGCGGGATTTACTTCATTAGCGCATACTGATGCTGATGTGGCTGACACGTTAGAAGCGGCGCGGGCTGTGCTGTCACAAATTCCTGCATAGCTGCTTCCAAATATGATTCGGTGGGCTTCGCCCGCCGAATCATATTTGGGTTTTATTTGCATAAGTTATTTCGGTTGCAATCCTTAGAACCAAAAAAGCTGTGGCGCACGCTGCGCGTGCGCCACAGCTTTTTTGGTTTTTTTAGCTTCAAAATAAGTTCATGTTGTTACAGGTTTTTTACAAATTCATTTACAATGTTCTGTAATCTTTTGCGGCTTATAGTGCTTTTCAAACGTATAAAGTACTTATTTACTTCAATACTCAAAAAAAGGCTGTAAGTTAATAAAGATCGTTCTAGGATTTTCTCCTAAAACAAAAGCACCGAACTTTCTCTTAACAAAAATCTGATGCTGACAGAAAACTCAACTGCTAGTAGTAAGTCCAACAATGTTAACTACAATGGTTCAGCAGTTCCTGCACTGAGAGCCGATTACTACATGAGCTTGCACAAAGAGCTAGACCAACTTGAAGAAATGGTGCTAGAAAGTGGTCCTCGTGTGATGGGACACACTGTCATCGATGAGGAGAAGCTTTGCCAGCAGATTGATCGGGTGAGATTGTCTGTCCCTGAATCGATCGCAAAGGCAGAAGAAGTTTTGCACTACAAACAAGACTTAATTGCTGAAACCCAACAGTATGTCGAGGATTTGATTAAGGCGGCGGAGTTGAGAGCTAGCCAACTATTAGAGGAGTCGGTAATAGTTCGTCAAGCAGAACAGGAAGCCAATCAAGTTCGTCGTCAGTTACAAGAAGAGTGCGAACAGGTGCGATCGCAAACCCTCATAGAAGTAAACCAAATGCGCCGTCAAGCTCAAAAAGATCTTGATATATTGCATCAAAGAGTCACGGGCGAAGTCCAAGATATGCAGAAGGGCGCTGACGAGTATAGCGATCGCGTATTAGGTAATCTTGAATCGCAGTTAATTGACATGATCAAAATTGTGCAGAATGGTCGCAAAGAATTACGTCTTTAGATCGTTAGCTAGTTTGTCAGTTCTTTGCAGTTTGTAAATGATATATCCATGAATACTATTCCTAATCATCGCAACTATGCTTATCTGACATCTCCTGAAATTGCAGCGATGCCAGACAAAGGAAATGTGGTGATTATTCTGCCAATGGGGGCGATCGAGCAGCATGGCGCTCATTTACCTTTAATTGTTGATGCTCAAATTAGTATCGGGGTACTGTCGAGGGCTTTGGCAAAACTAGACGATGTGATTCCTGCGTATGCTTTGCCACCTCTTTTTTATGGCAAGTCCAATGAACATAACAGTTTCGCAGGGACGATATCGATGAGTACGCAAACAATGCTATCGATACTCACGGACATCGCCGAATCGATCTACCGTGCGGGGTTTCGGAAATTGGCACTGATGAACTCTCACGGTGGACAGCCGCAGATATTAGAAATCATCGCCCGCGACTTGCATGAGAAGTATCCTGACTTTTGTATCTTTCCTCTTTTTACTTGGCGGGTTCCAAATGTTGCTAAGGATTTATTGGCTGCTAAGGAATTAGAGTTGGGAATTCATGGTGGTGATGCGGAAACTAGCCTCATGTTGTCTCTACTGCCAGAACAGGTAAAAATGGAACTGGCTGTTACTGAATATCCCTATGGACTGCCTGAGAATAGTTTACTGAGTATGGAAAGTAGCAATCCTTTTGCTTGGACGATGCGTGATTTGAGTAAAAGTGGCGTATTAGGAGATGCGCGATCGGCAACCAAAGAGAAAGGAGATCTAATGTTGGATTCTCTGGTGAAGGGATGGGTGCAATTGATTACAGATATTTATAAATTTGAGCAACCAAAGGCTTATGGCAATCATCTCCTCTAAACCAATTCCTAGTCCTGAAGAACCATCTAAATCGGTTCTAGAAACATCTATTGATCCAAATTCAGAAGCTCCTAAAGAAGTTACTAGTAAGGCTAAGCGTCGTCAGTCTCAGCCGAAAGCTCCCAAAGATAGTTTGGAGAATGTTGAAGTTCAGAAATCTCTGGATTTATTGCAAGCTGAGGCAACTCCAGAAGAAAAATTGGCTGATAAACTTGCTAAAAATACGCCTGCATCAAACACTACAGATATTAATATTCGTCCGAAAAATCTTGAAGATTATATCGGTCAGAAGGATCTCAAAGAACTGCTCCATATTGCGATCGCGGCAGCCAAATCGCGATCGTCAGCCCTTGATCACCTTCTCCTTTATGGTCCTCCTGGGCTGGGCAAAACTTCCCTTGCTTTGATCATCGCGCAGGAAATGGGAGTGCAGTGCAAGATTACCTCGGCTCCTGCCCTTGAGCGTCCCCGTGATGTCGCAGGATTATTAGTTTCTTTGCAACAGGGCGATATTCTATTTATCGATGAGATTCATCGGTTGCCAAGTGTCACTGAGGAGATACTTTATCCTGCAATGGAAGATTATCGATTGGACATTACTATCGGCAAAGGGCAGGGGGCAAGGATTCGCAGTGTGCAGTTAAATAAGTTTACGCTGATTGGCGCAACAACTAGGATTGGAGCGCTATCTTCGCCATTGCGCGATCGCTTTGGATTTGTGCAGCATTTACGCTTTTATGAGCAAGATGAGCTAACACAGATTGTATCCCGCACTGCCAAAATCCTCACGACACCGATTGATGATGATGGCGCGATCGCGATCGCAGCAAGATCTAGAGGCACGCCGCGTATTGCCAATCGGCTATTAAAAAGGGTTCGTGACTATGCCGAAGTTAAGGCGAAAGGAGAGCAAATTACAGGTGCGATCGCGGAGTCGGCTTTGGAACTATTTAATGTTGATCCGAAGGGATTAGATTGGATAGATCGTAAGTTATTAACGGTATTAATTGAGAACTTCAATGGTGGTCCCGCAGGATTGGATACTTTAGCGGCCGCGACAGGAGAAGATGCCCACACAATCGAGGAAGTTTACGAACCTTACTTATTACAAATTGGTTACATTAATCGCACTCCACGCGGTCGAGTTGCTACGGCTGCGGCTTGGAAACATTTAGGATATTCAGTGCAAACCGCGATCGCGGGGCTTATGTAATACATTAAAACCAAAGCCAAAAAGGCTATAGCGCACGCTGCGCGTGCGCTATAGTATTTTGGGCTTTGGGTTTTCTTTTGCAAATCGTGGCGCGAAGCACCATAATTTAGTCTTTTGGTTTACTGTCTTTATAGGCAATATGACTGAATCTAGATATAAATTGCTAGAAATGTAGCCTTAGTTATCTCTGACTTAATCTAGATTGCTATATCATGTCACTGTGAATAGCAAAAAATCTAATTTTTAAAGAGCCAGCCAGTATGTTCCCATCCCGTCGTGACATGAGCAACTCTTCAATTTCTAGTCTTTTAATCAAAGCAAAACGCTTTGGTATTTTCTCTGTTTTTGCCATTACTGCTAATGTTTTTACGATTCCACAAGCGGCTTATTCTCAAATTGCCGTCGATGGAAGTACAGCCACAGAAGTAAATGGGAATGTAATCTCACCAACTGGGACAGGGACAGTCAACGGCGGGAATCTATACAACAGCTTTAATCAATTTAATGTTCCGAATACGGGCGTAATTTTTAATACAGGCACATCTTCTGTTGACGGTAACAAAGTCAATAACATTATCAATCGAGTTACTGGTGACTCTCCTTCCAGTATTTTAGGAACTATTGAAAGCCGCCAAGCTTTTCCCAATGCAAACCTATTTTTACTTAATCCCAATGGCGTAATATTTAGCCCCAATGCAAAATTAGATATTGGTGGTTCTTTTAATGTCAGCACGGGAACAGGACTAGGCTTTGACCAAAATCAAAAGTTCACAGTAGACAAAAACTCCCTTAGCTTTCCTAGTGGCGACCCCAAAAACATTCAATTTGCAATCAGCCAACCTGCGGCAATTATCAATCAAGGCAATTTGAGTGTTGATGCTGGTAAAAATATCGCAATTACCGCAGGGACTGTAATCAATACAGGCAGTTTGTCTGCACCACAAGGGAACATTAACATCGCCGCAGTAGAAGGAAATAGTCAAGTAGAACTGCGATCGCCTGATTTGGTATTGGGTTTGAGTGTAAGCAAGAATACAGTACCGACTACTTGGAATGGACAGATCGCCACATTATCAAAACTTGCCGAAGCTTTGACGGGTAAGGTGGAGCAGGCTAATCAAGTGGTGGTGAAACCTGATGGCAGCATTGCACTAGTTGCGAGTCCAGTGACAACAGATATCGCAGTCAAAGAAGGCATGGCGATCGCTTCTGGCAATATTAACGTCTCCTCAGAGAGTGGTAAGGGCGGTAATATTGGAATATTTGGTAATCAAGTTGGTTTGGTCAATGCTCAAATCAATGCTTCGGGGGCAACGGGTGGCGGCACGGTTCTTATTGGAGGGGATTTTCAAGGTAAGGGAATTGCTCCTAATGCTTTACAGACATATATAGATAGTAGCTCTAAGATTTTAGCCAGTGGATTACTAACGGGTGATGGTGGCAGAGTCATAGTGTGGGCGGATCAGTCAACTCAGTTTTTGGGTGCGATCGCGGCGCGGGGTGGCGAGATATCTGGTAACGGCGGCTTTGTCGAGGTGTCGGGCAAAGAGAATCTGTCTTATCAGGGAGATACCGATACTCGCGCAACCAATGGCACGACAGGAACTCTACTTCTTGACCCCACTAATATTATTGTCGTTGGAAGTGGTGCAAATAGTCTGTCTGAGGTTTCAATCTTCAATAACAACCCTGCTATTGGTACAGCGACTATTAGTAGTTCTTTAATTAATGCAGCTAATTCAAATGTAATTCTCCAAGCTACGCAAGATATTACATTTGGCAATGCTATCAACATCACTAACAGTGGTATTAGTTTAACGGCTCAAGCGGGCAACAGTATTTTTGTCGGTTCTTCTATTACTACCAATGGCGGTGGTGTTCGTTTAATTGGTAATGATCCTAGTAGTGGTAATCCAACTGGACTCGGCAATATCACTATTAATGCACCAATTACGACCAATGGCGGTGCGATCGATGTTCAGCTCGTTGGCGCGGGGCAATTATCTGTTAATGGTAATTTGACTTCTGGTAATGGCAATATCAATCTTACGGGTAATAGCATCTCAAGCGATGGTATTAGTGTCGGCGGCTTTAACACTCAAATTTCTTCTGGATCGGGGAAGATCACTATTAATGGAAGTACTAGTGCGGCTAATGCTAGTGCTAATGGATTCTTCGTTTCGGGGACAGGATCTGTAGATATTTCTTCTACTAGTGGTGATATAAGCATCACGGGTAATAGTACTAGCACTTTGGGAGGAGATGGTTTATTAATTTCTGGAGTTTTTAGCGGTAACTCTACAACGATTCAAACAGCTAATGGCAACATTAGCTTCACGGGTAATGCTACTAATCCCTCACGACTTGGTATTAATATCCGACCACCATCAGGAGGAAACCTCAATGTAGATAGTGGTGCGGGTAATCTCTCATTCATAAGCGACAAGAGTGCATTTCCTAATATTAGTTTTGGCGGTTCAGGGATTATAACCTTGCAACCTCTCAGTAACAGCGCATCTCTTGTAATTGATACAAGTGTTACCAACGTTACTGGCGCTTTAACTAATGTATTTCTAGATAGTTCGTTCGTAAGTTCTCTCTTTAATAGCACTGGTTTTAGTAATGTCGTAATCGGTAACAGTGTTAGTAACAATGCTATTTCTCTTAATAACAATCTTTTTATTGGCACATCTAATTCCACCCCAATTACAATTCAGACGGCAAATACATTTAATGCGGCTGGATTTGCGATCAATACAGCTGGGAATTTTATTCTAGATGCCAATCAAGGAATTAGTAATCTTGGTAACGTTGTTAATAGTAATGGAAGCATCGCGATCGCCAGCAGTTTAGGAGGTATAGCTTCTGTTCTTGGCACATCAATTGATGCTAATGGATCTTTAGTCCTAACCGCCGATCAAAATATCAGTACGGCTAACCTCTCCTCTAGCGGAGGTGCGATCGCGATTACTAGTAACTCAGGTTCCATCGATACCTCTGCGGGATTTATTGATTCGTCGCTGTCAGGATTTAGCGGTGGCGCGATCGCATTAACAGCATTGGGAAATATCACAACTGCTGGTATTGCCTCATCTGCTAGCAATGGCAGTGGCGGAGCCATCTCAATCATCTCTACTGGACTTAATGGTGTGATCGCTGTTAATGGAGTTCTCGATAGCTTCTCTACAAATAATGGAACAGGTGGCAACATTCTCTTGCAATCTGCGGGGAATATCACCACTAATGACCTAATTTTATCTGCCGCGAGCAATGGGAATGCGGGAAATATCTCTTACATCTCTACAGGCGGCTCCATTACGGCTAATCAAAGAGTTCGCAGTTCTTCGGCTGGAACAACTTTAATTAATGGCAATGGAGGTAATATCCTGTTTCAAGCCGCAGGAAATATTATTACTAATGAAATAATATCTTCGGCTACTGGCGCTGGTAGTGGCGGCAATATCAATGTAATTGCTGGCGGTGGCACAATTACTACCAATGGCAATGTCACCAGCTCGGCATCTAATGCTAGTAGCGGCGATGGAGGTGATATTCTCCTTCAAGCTAATGGAGATATCTTAGTCACGGGAAATATTAATCCTTCTGCTAATGTGTCTCCAGCATTTGGGACTGAAGGGCAAATATCGATAACTTCTGATACTGGTTCACTCAATCTGCAAAATTTAGGAAACAGTAAATCAGTAACACTCCTTGCACAACAGAACATTAACACAGGCAATATCAATGTATTAGGTACTGGCGATATCTCCATCATCAGTAATGCAGGATCGATCAATACATCATTGGGAACAGTATCCAATTTTGCAGATGGGGATAGCGGTGACATCACATTCTTAGCTTTCGGTGCTATTACAACTTCTGTAATAGATTCATTTTCTACTTTTGGTAAACCAGGCTCAATATCTCTAACATCTACGACTGGCTCAATAAGACTAGGTGGAGATATTTCGACTACATCTCTATTTGGAACAAATGCAAATGTTAATAATGTCGGCAACATTACTCTCACTGGAAATGTCTCGCTTCTTACAGATGTAATACTAGTCTCAGAAGACGATGGTATTGGCGGCAATATCAATCTGGCGAATGCCAACATTACAGGCAATCAATCACTCGTCATAGTCGCAGGTAGTGGAAATGTAAGTTTAGGAGCGATCGGTACTAGTGTAGATCCATTAGCTTCTCTACTCATATTTAATTCAGGCAATACAATCCTCAATGCCGATGTCTTCACCGTTGGTAATCTTACCTTTGATAGCCCAGTTACCCTAGCCAACAACGTCGCGATCGTAACTAGCGGCAACACGATTAACTTCAACAGCACGATTAATGGTAACCGATCGCTTTCTCTAGATGCGGCTGACAACTCCATCTTCTTTAATGGATTGGTTGGGAATATTAATCCATTAGCTAGTTTAACTATCGATTCACGACTCCAGAGTACCTCAGAGATCAACGTTAGAGCTTTGGGTGATATCAGTACTAGGGCAATCGGGTCTTTCTTAAGTCTAGTCAATGTCGATATTCAAACTGCGGGAGCTTTTACGCCTAATGGAAACACTATTATTAGTAGTTCTTTAAACCTGTCAGCTAATCAAGGAATTAATAACCTTGGCAATATCACTACCTCTGGGGGTAACATCACAATTAGCAGTACTTTGGGAAGTATTAACTCTTCACCAAATACTACAATTGATTCCTCTCCTCCAGTTGGTAGTGATCTTAGTGGTGGAGATATTACTATTACTGCGAATAACAGTTTTTTAAACTTACAAAATCTAAAGTCAACAACAAGCCCTGAATCTCCGATTAGCGCTAACGCTGGTAATATTACATTAAATAGTGCTGGTGATGTTTCTGTTAGGAACATATTTGCGAATGCAGAAGGTCTCTCAACGGGCAATGCAAACGCAGGAACCCTTAGTATTAATGCTGGATCGAACTCCAATATTAATATTACTGGGAATATAATCGACCTTAGTTCAATTAGTGGCAATTCTTCAAATTTAACTTTTTTACGCCCTGTTGTTATCAATAATTCTGCTGCTGGTTCTGCCCTATTCATTGACACTACTGGTGTGACAGCAAATGGAAGTGTATCTTTTAGCAACACAATTACTAGTCCCGTTAGCTCTGCCTTAGACATTACAACGGGTTCAGGTAATGTCACTTTCAGCAATGCGATCGCCTCAAGCGGTCAGCCTCTGGGCAATTTCACAGTTAACTCCTTGGGAACAACAACCTTTGCAAGTACAGTGTTTGCCAATAGTATTAGCTCAGACTTTGGTGGAAATACTATAATCAATGCCGATCTGGTGGCTACGGGTGTTAATGGATTTATTAATCTAGGTAACTTTACGGCTAACGGTACGATCTCTCTTGTCGGCAATGAGATTGACCTAAATGGCATTGCATCGGGAACTGGAGATCTGACTCTGAAGCCTTTGACGACCACTCAAACGATCGCGATCGGCAGCAGTGAGGATACAGGCACTAGCACTTTAAACATTCTCAACAGCGATCTCAGTGCTTTTGTTAATGGCACATTTAACTCTCTAACAATTGGTGATTTAAATGGTAGCGGCGCAGTCTTTTTGTTAGGTAATGTTAATCTTTTTCAGCCCACTACTATTCAATCGCCAATAGGAAATGGATCTTTTAATAGTAATGGATTTGATATTACAGGAGTAGGCAGACTAGGTATCGAAGTTGGTAACTCAATTGTTATTGGCGCTAACTCAGTCATTTCTCCTACGACAGGTAATCAATTAAATGTAGTCCTTAATAGCGATCGCGA
>JBBQRB010000073.1:0-14098 GCA_038215315.1 Pseudanabaenales cyanobacterium | reverse complement strand
TTCGTTGATCCTTGGCTATTGCATCCCTTTAAACTTGGACACTCCACAACCCAATAACCATCTTCATCTTTATATAAGATTACCTGTCTTGTATGCTGGCTCATAGGTGCAAACTATATAGTGGTTCCTTATTTTATCCCTGAATGATCAGCTTATGCTGCCTCAGACTAGACGCAAGTAGATAAGCTGTATATTTCATTAATGCACCGTACAAGATCGGCGATCGCACTTTTGCCTCACAGAAAAGCAATTTTCGACAGTCGGTGTGTATGGGCGTTGTTAGAGACAGTCAAAAAATAATCGATCCTTTATTTACCTTAGAAATCACTGAGATCGCCCACTCCTATAGCAGCAATTTTCTTAAGTAATGGGATCATTTACTTTTTGGTAAACTCTTAGGATGATCTTCAGGTTACTTGAAATCCAATAAACTTTTGTAGGTCAATGACTATTTCAGGCACTCTATTCTGCTTGACCTCCCAATTACTCACTCTAAAAATATTCCACCCCTCTACCTGCAATTTCCGATCTTCCTCTAGGCGTTTTGAGTAAGTTTCTTCATCAGCTATCCATTGATTACCACGTTTTATCGCGTAGTGGCTAATGTCGTCAATCAATATCGCATATCTATGATTATTCCAAAATGCAACAAAATCTATACGATACAGTTCTTGTGCTAATGGTCGCCCCGAAGCTTGTAAAACCTTTTTTGATGACGAATGCCATTGTACCCAAACTTGTGGAATTAACATTGGTATGTGATTATCAGCCATACTAAAATTTCTGGCATATGACTGAAAAAATATTTTTTCATATTCAGTTTGATTCATAGCAAGAAGGGCTTTTTTTAGTGCTAGGTTTGTTTCCGAGTTAATTCCACAAGCAGATTGAAAGGTTGAAAAATCAAAATTTGGATATACATCCCGCCAAATAATACCTATCCCAGATTTCAATTCAAATTTTAGTGATTGCTTGCCTTCGTTAGCAGTTACCGCAAACTCAGGCTTTACTAGACCAAAAGGAAGTCCACCAGGAAATTGCTGTACAAATAAATCATCAGATTTATTATGAGAGGTTATTTTTGGAAGTTGGACTTGATTCCCATCAACAATTAAGCTTCCTTGTATACATATATTTCGTATAATCTCTTTCGACTCATCAGAAATATAGGATTGTGATAACACTAATCCTATGACTTTTAAAAATTTCTGAGCATCTACTAAATTATTCCAGTCTATAGATGCATAATATTCCTCGACACGCGAACGTCTCGAGCCACTAACGACACGTTCAGGTTGACTTGGTTGGATTCCAGCCATTTGGAAAATGTCATCAATCTGGCGAAGAACTAGCCCGACACAGAATTCACGAAATTCCAAACGCAAAGCTAATGAAATATATTCCATAATTAGAGGATTAGACAGAGTTTTTTAGATGTTATTTATTCGTGGTAATTGCGCCTAAAAGGAAAAATCTAAAAGTTTCTTTGCCTACAAAATTTTCCTTGGGTAAAAAGCTCCAAATATGCGAATCATTACTGTGATTGCGATATTGGTATCAATTAAAACTCTCACTGGAGATATTTCTCCACTCAACGCTCTTCTAGCATTGCAGCCTGAAAGTCAAATTTTATCCAATCATCTTATACCGTATTTTATACAGGCATTTTCTACCTGATCTCCCTTTTTGGGGTGATTAGATAGAGTTTTTCGCCTAAATCCTTAGGGCTTCCTGAAAAAGTCTATATTATGCTCTGCAAGGTACATAGCATCGTTTTGTCAATTCTTTGACTGGTAAGGGATGAGGACTGGTATATTTTTTAAATAAATCGCCACAGCCGCGAAAAAGCCGTAACGAAAATGCAAAGAAGAATACCTTCGCAAAAGAGAATATTAGTTACTGAAATATTCGGTAAAGTTGTAAGTGGGACTGCTGTAGCAGCTATTAGCGGCTACCAAAAATTTATCTCACCCCACAAAGGTTTTTCTTGCGCTCATCGAGTTTTATACGGCTCAGATTCTTGCTCACAGTACTTTAAAAGGGTGATCGCTGAAGAGGGGATAGGTGTGGCGATCGCTAATGCAAAGGGGCGTTTTCAAGAATGTCATGATGCTAATGAAATTTTAAAAGATCGAAGAATTAGGCATCAGGCAAAACAAAAATACTATTCAAATCGTTATGAGCGACAGGTTAACTCTGTTATAGCTGCCATTGAACCAGAGGAAATTGAGCCAGAAGAAATTGATCAGCCAGAATCTGAAAATTCTGAAGGAGTAAATGAGGCGAGCAGTAGCAAAAAGAAACTAGGTGGTTCGCAATGGTCTTCAAAAAGGCGATCGCAACCAGTACAAAATGGTCAAAGTAATAACAATTGCAATAACTGCGATGTTCCTGACTGCTATGACTGCGTTCATTGCGCCGATGTCCTAAATATTTTGCCCAATGAATGTAGTGATAAATTGAACTGCGATCATCCCTTAGAATCGATAGATTGCTCAGGCTCAGATTGCAGCAATTTTAACTGTGGTGACGCTGACTGTTTTTCGGGAATGGATTGTAGTGGTTTAGACTGTAGTGGATTAGATTGCGGTGGCTGTGGTTGGTAAACATGATTGAGCATGATGTATTAATTATTGGTGGCGGATTGGCTGGCTCCCGTGCTGCATTGGCAGTTGCCCAAAATTACCCACATTTGAGCGTGGGCTTAATATCTAAAGTCCATCCGATCCGATCGCATTCTGTTGCGGCTCAGGGAGGCATCGCGGCCTCTTTAGGAAATGTTGATAATGATGATTGGTTAACCCATGCCTTTGATACGGTTAAAGGCTCTGATTACTTAGCTGACCAAAATGCAGTGCAAGTACTAACCAAGTCTGCCCCCGAAGTGATCATTGATTTGGAGCATTTAGGGGTTTTATTTTCCCGTGCCGATAGTGGCAAGATTTCTCAACGCGCTTTTGGTGGACATACTTACAGTCGCGCCTGCTATGCGGCTGACAAGACAGGACACGCTATTCTCCATGAACTAGTGATGAACTTAAAGCGACTGGGCGGCACAATCTATCAAGAGTGGTATGTGATGCAGCTCATTTATGAAGATGGTGCGAGTGGACGCGAGGTGAAGGGAGTCGTTGCTTATAGTTTAGAGACTTCAGAGATAGAGGTGTTTCGAGCTAAGGCAGTATTGATGGCTACAGGTGGCTATGGTCGGGTTTTTAATACTACTTCTAACGACTTTGCTTCGACTGGCGATGGGTTATGCTTAACCGCAAATCTCGGCTTGCCATTGCAAGATATGGAGTTTGTGCAGTTCCATCCCACGGGGCTATATCCAGTTGGTGTGTTGATT
This sequence comes from Pseudanabaenales cyanobacterium, assembly GCA_038215315.1. GTDB lineage: Bacteria > Cyanobacteriota > Cyanobacteriia > Pseudanabaenales > Pseudanabaenaceae > Pseudanabaena. The sequence goes on along the minus strand of JBBQRB010000073.1, from coordinate 10,749 downwards.
TCGGAAGCGGTTCGGGGAGAGGGAGCTTACTTGGTTAACGATCTTGGCGATCGCTTTATGGCAAATTATCCAATTAGCAAAAATCGGATGGAACTCTCTCCCCGCGATATTACTTCACGTAATATTGCCTGCGAAATTATGGAAGGAAGGGGAATCAATGGTGGCAACTATGTGCATTTAGATGTGAGGCATTTAGGTAAAGAAAAAATCCTGAGTCGGATTCCCTTTGCACGAGAAGAAGGACTTAGACTTGCTGGTGTGGACTGCATTGATCATCCTTTGCCTGTGCGCCCGACTGCTCATTACTCGATGGGTGGGATTCCTACAAATATCGATTGTCAGGTAATCGGGAAGGATAGCAAGGAAATTGGGGGATTTTTTGCGGCGGGAGAGTGTGCCTGTGTGTCGGTACATGGGGCTAATCGTTTAGGGGCTAACTCATTATTAGAATGTGTGGTCTTTGGTAAGCGAGCTGGCGAAAAGTTGGGAGCCTATGTCAGCGATCGCACTATGCCCAAACTCGATCCTAGTCCTTATATTGCCGAAGCTACCGCCAAACTCAAAAGCGTTTTATCAAATCAGGGAAATACGCGCATTTCCGTAATTCGTCAACAGTTACAGGACACGATGACTGAGCATTGTGGAATTTTCCGCGACGAGCAAAGATTAACAGAGGGCTTAGAAAAACTACAGAATATACGCGATCTCTATGAGCATGATTTATTGGTCGATGATCATGGTGCTGTGTTTAACATGGAAATGATGCAAGCGATCGAGTTAAAAAGTTTGATCGCTGTGGGGGAAATCATCATGTCTAGTGCGCGATCGCGCCAAGAGAGTCGCGGCGCTCATTCCCGTGAAGACTTTACCAAACGAGATGATGAACATTATCTCAAGCATACGCTTGGCTATCTAGAAGATGATCAGGTCAAGACAAGTCATCGTCCAGTTGATATGAGCTTACAAAATATAGATAGCGATCGCTTTACCCCCCAAGAGCGTAAGTATTAGTTACAGCCCAAAAATAGAAATGGCGGCGCTTCGCGCCGCCATTTCTATTTTTGCTGAGCAAAACTTGCTTTTTAGCGAGTTGCAATTGTTTCAATTTTGCTTGAGGTTGCCAACGTGTTTGTTGAGGTGAGATCGGCGATCGCTAAGTCTTTTTCAGCATTGGGTGTAGTTAGGTAGAGAATTGCTAGGGGCAACGCACCAACTAAAATACCTAACAAAGCTGGGACATAAAAACCTGAATTGAAGCTTAAGATTAGGGCAAAAGTGAAATTACCTGCATAGATAATTGTAGGAAACAAAATTTGTTGACGGTTGAGAATTGGTTGGTTGTCTTTACCCCAAATAATTGAAGCAACAGTCATAAACAAAGCCCCTGTACCAAACCAGCCAAAAAAGTTTTGATATGGCATTCCGTAAAATTCACCAGCTTGATGCCATTCCCAAAATGGATAGTCAGTTTGACTCATCGCAGGATCAAGTACAAAATCCCAAGAAGTTAGCATGAGCGAACCTAATGCGATCGCGGCAAGACGATACCCCCATCCTGTGCCAAAACGCATCAAAGTAGCAGATACGATAAAAGCACAAAAGCCCATGTAAAACCATGACAAAGGAATTGTAAATGGCACTAAATCAGCAATTTTGTAACCTAGTCCACTCAAATAAGAGTAAGCGCCAAAGGGGAACCCAGTACTAGTACCAAGTAACTCACTACCGACAGAAATACCAATAGCAGGGATGCAAAAAGCAAGGGTTCGCTGTAAACCGATAGTTTTCTTGCCATACAAAAATGCGGCGATCGCGCCAAAAATCATGTAGGACGCACCGCCATTTTGCATTCCCCACGAAAAGACTTGCAAACCAGCTTCAGATAAGCTTTCAATAAATTCGGTGTTTGGTACTACTAAGATTAATCCAAACAGTCCAAATACCATCGAAACTAGGTGCATCCCTAAGTTAACCCATTGTGCGGAGATCGCTCGCCTCATCACGCCATTTACTCCTTGAAGTAGTTGAAATTTTTTAATTAAGTTTGAAGTTTACTTCAATTAACTTAGCAGAAGTATAAGGTAGCATACCATTCATTTATGTGAGCCGATGGAATGACAGTAAATTACCAGCAATTCTCACACTCTAGCTGTCGCCACTTGGGTTTGATGTCCTAATATAAAAAAACCAACAAAAGCCCAATATGATTCGGCGGGCTTCGCCCGCCGAATCATATTGGGCTTTTGTTGTGATCTTTATTTTGTGGCAATCTTTTGAGGAAAGACCAACTGGCTTGAAGCTTTTTTCTCTGCCTCTTTGGGAGAACACAGGTGATCAGGTAGGGCTGAGCCAGATGGATCAAGCTTATCTGCAAGATTAGGATATTTAATTCGCCCATGATTGCGCTCTTTCCATATCTTGATAAATACAGGAGCTATCTGTTCTAAATCAGCCTTAGTCAAGGCAGAATCTTTCAGCTGACCATCATCCCAACGCGCTTGGAATATACGCATCAGCAAAGTATTAGCTGCTTCAAGAGTAGTATCTGTACCAAGCGATCGCAAGGCGGCTTCACAGGCATCAGCTAGCATGACAACGCCAGTCTCGCGAGACTGGGGAATAGGCCCAGTGTAACGAAAATCTGATTCTGATACATGATCTGAGCGTTGTTGAGCTTGGCAGTAAAAATAGGCGATCGCGATTGTCCCTTGATGCTCAGGGATAAATGCTTGTAGCATTTCGGGAAGATGATATTTTTGAGCTAGTTTAAGTCCACCAGAAACGTGTTCCTTAACAATCTTGGCACTTTCCCACGGATCATTAAGTAAGTCATGGGGATTTGGCTGCCCCATTTGATTTTCAATAAAGTATTCAGGGCGCAGCGTTTTACCAATGTCATGATAGAGTGTGCCTGTCCGCACTAAGGTCGTATCAGCGCCTAGCTCACGAGCCGCAGCTTCAGCTAAATTTGCCACAAATAAAGTGTGCTGAAATGTCCCAGGAGTCTCGGTAACTAACCGCCTTAGTAACGGGCGATCAAGGTTAGCAAGCTCAGCTAGCCGAAATGGCGTTAGGGCATAGGAAATATGCTCTAGATAGGGAATCGCTCCAAGGGCAATAATCGAGGATATGAGTCCACCTGATGCGTACTGAAGAGCCGTGATTAAGATAAATATCGGTGGTGTGGAGCCACCAGCAATTAGAGCGATCGCTACATATATGGCAGCTTGCAGAAGTCCGACTAATAAACCTGTAGCAGCAAGATGAGATCTAGTAAGAGGACGGTTGGTGATTGCGGCGGCTACGATCGCACCAACTAATATAGGCACAAATACTAATAAGTCAGCACTAATTGCGATCGCAAATAAAACGGAGGTTAACCCAGTAATTAACAGCCCAAGCCGAGAGCTGTAAAAACTACCAATGATCAAGCCCATGCTGGCTAGGGGTAAAAAAGCAATCATGTTGGGAGCCATCAAGGAAATGGCTAGGGCATTACCTGTGCAAATAACCCCAAGGTTTAGAAAGTCCTTGACGTGCAGCTTTACTTTAAGCAAATATTGCCATCGGCGATTTGCATAGCCAAATATGCCAAATGCTGCGGCTGTCGCGCCAACCATTAAGAGCAGCCCTTTAAAGTTAACTTGTCGCTGCGTCATTTTTAGCTCGTCCAAAATCACGAACTGCCGCTCAGCAATTTTTTCTCCCCCCTTGACGATGATCTCCCCTGCTTTTAAAAAGATTTTTTTAGCCTCGACTGATTCTGAGGCTTTGATAGCTCTTTCAGTAGTACCAACATAGTCAATCATCATATTTGGCTTAGCCGTGGATAGCAGCAAGGCGATCGCCATTGATCGATGATCAGGTTGTGGCGGCAAATTATTAAGGGTATTCAACCTCTTTTGCAGCATATCCTCTGGAAGTCCCGCCACAATTCCTGAGGATTGCAGTTCATTTAAGGCTTGGCGAATTAGATTTTTATTGGTTTCCCATTGCTCATTCGTCATTTCTAGGAGGCGATCTCGAAACATTTCAGGGCCAGTCGCCACTTGCATCTGGGTTATTGAGTAAGCAGCCCGCACTTCAGTTATTTTGTTGATCAGGCTTTGATAGTCTTCAGGATTGGCATTGATTTTATAAACGGCTAGCTCAGCTAGAGCTAAAGAATCAATACCCTGCTCTGTGTTCAATAGACTAGCGATCGCATTGGTTTGATTGTTAGGGCTTGCAGCTTGTGTATTAGCACGCTCTTTGAGCATTAGCCAATTTGAGTCATCAATCTGACGAAAATAGCGCTGCACATCATCACTAAGAATCTTGCGATCAACATAGGGCAGATTTCCTGAAGAAATTCGCAATTTATCGCCAACACCTAATAATTCTTCTAAATGCTTAAGAGCATTCTTGTCCATATCAGGACTATTTCGATAAGTGGGAATAATCTGCTGCTTAGCTAGTTCTTTTGCTTGTTTAGTCGCTTCTATGTCAGTTGCTGAGAAATTTTGCGGCGATCGCAAATCTTGATCGACAAATGTACCAACTCCTAAACGAGGTTCAGCATAAAATCGAACACTCAGGGTAGTAGTCAAACAAATAAAAGTAATTCCTATAACTGCTCTGCCAAAGAATTTTGGGGAGAAGCGATCGCTAGTTTTAGATGATAAAGATGACTGGGTGGGACTAATTCCCATAGCTTAATTACTCTGATTTAAAAGGTTCGTAAGAACAAATACAATCGGCATTTCCTGTGTTGTCTAGAATGCGACATACATTGTAAACAACATAACTGGTTTCACAACCCCAACCCAGTAATAATTTTTAAATTAGAAATTGGCAACGCTATTTTCTAACTTGGCGTGAAGCATTGTATTGGTTGAAAAACTAGAAGGTTAAATCTTGATTTATCCTAGCTCTCAAGTAAAAAAATAGAAAGAGCAAGACATAAGCCGGGTTCTGTTTAGGAAGTTTTATCAACAACCGTAGCAGTTATCTATCTGGGATATTTGTTGCCAAATACCTCTTGCGGCACACACTTAGACGCGATCGCTAGCTTTCACTAAACTCTCAAGCTAAGCAACGGATCTAAACCCAAATGAAGATCTCAAGATCTAAATCCTCTCGCCTTGCTTCCGACTGGGGTTTACCGAGCCAGAGCCTCACGACTCTGCTGGTGCGCTCTTAACACACCTTTGCACCCTTACCAGAACTAAAGTAAAAAATATCTTTCACTTGAGTTCTGGCGGTATCTTTCTGTGGCACTATCCTCACGATCGCTCGCACTGGGCGTTATCCAGCAGCCTGATCTTCATGGAAGCCCGGACTTTCCTCAAAATCTATAACCAAAGTAATCTTTGCTCATAAACTTCGCAACTGCTCGCTTACTCTTTCCAATCTCTATTATGAATCAATATTTAAAATAAAACTCCAAGAAGTTATAGCTGTTACCAGTCTTGGATTAGGACAAATCAAAACCCAAAAGAGAGAGGCGGCGCGCCGCCTCTCTCTTTTGGGTTTTATGTTCTAACAAGCTCCAAGTGGCGGCGCAGAGCGCAGCCACTAAATCTACGGCACAAAATATCTAAACTTAGGGTCTTTAAAAGGAATGCCGCAATTCGGCTGACTTAAAAAACAATTAATAGGCTCAAAGGCTTACTACAGCAAATCCCGATCAAGCCAAACCCAAATTTTTTCTAAAAGTCCTGCGAAGCGGGGCTTTTACAAAAAATTTAGTGGTGGGTTTACTCTCAATCTGCTGTAAGCCAAAAGCATTAACTCAAAAAGCCTAAGTAGCTACTTGCATTCAAATAATGTTTAGTAAAACGAGATTGTTTTGCTAAACTGTCTGGGTGCTTAAGGCTATATTAAAATGCCATAAATAATATTGAAAATTTTTAATCTATTCAGCTTACGGGTGCGAGTACTTAATTAAATGATGAAACAGTTTTCAAAAGAGATCTACTCACTGGTCTTGTCCCTCCTATTAGTAATTGTGGCAGGAATCTCTCCAGCAGCAGCATCTAATCTTTTGAGGGTATTGGTCAAAGAGGAAAGCAACTCCAAAATGTCCATTGCTGTAACTCAACCATCAACTCTTCAGGTTTCAGGGCAGCAAAGTCGTCGCTTAGATCCGGGTCAATGGTACACCTTGTCAGTTAGCTCTGCTTATCGCATTACCCCTAGCAACAACGGTTTAGTGCAAGTTGGTAACAATCTTTACCCTGGAGAAATTGAACTAAGATCTTGGAATAATAAAGCGATCGCGGTGAATGTGTTATCGCTTGAGGAATACCTTCGTAGTGTCGTTCCTAGTGAAATGCCAGCTAGTTGGCATATGGACGCATTGATGGCTCAAGCTGTTGCGGCGCGTAGCTATGCGATCAATACTCAACGCCAGCGCAAGTGGGGTGATGCTCCCTATGATTTGGTGAGTGATACTCGCGATCAGGTATATAAGGGTTTTTATCGCTATGACGCTCAAACAGGTAAGGCGATCGCCCTAATTCATAGCCGTAGCGATCAAGCTGTTGCTTCGACTGCTGGCTATATGCTTAGACCGGGATTTAAAGGCTACTATCGTGCCCGCTTGCCTCGCAACTGGATTAGCTGGGGGGGCGGATATATGCCTGTATCTGATGGACAGCATCTAGATCAAGAAATGACACAGCAAATGGCTCAAAGTGGCTGGAATTGGGTACAAATTTTATCTTGGTGGTATCGCGATGAACCAATTAAGAAATGAATTGAATATACCCACGCCGCATAGCGGCGGGGTATTTACCCTCGTTGTTAACATAAAGAATAGAGGCTTACAAAAAGGTAGGCAAAAAATTTCTGTGAATTTACTGAAGACTGGGATGAATGTGGAGCAGGTAGCTCAGGTGACTGGATTGACGGTTGAGAAAGTGCGTCAGTTACAGGGCTAAGCTCAGTAAGAATTGAGACAAACCAATTACTGGCTATCTTTTTTGCTCAGTAGCGCAAGCGTCTCGCTTGCATTGTGGTTATGTAGGCAAGATGCCCGTGCTACAGCAGATAATTTATTTGGTATAGCGTAGGGGCAATTCATCAATTGCCCCTACGCTATACCAAATCTTAAGCGTTTATAAAGCCTTGTTAGAACTTCAAGCGATCGCTAAAAAAAATTGAAAAGACCTGTTAGGATGATACTTAATAATAATTAACATAACTTTTTAACATACTTTGTTTTTATCTCCTGACAGAGTTGAACTAGAGGAGCGCTCCTTGGCACAAGCCAGATCGCCATTTCAGGCAAAGTCTTTTACTGAAAGTATTGCGTCAGCGCTTCCTCAATATTTATTAGCTACAGCCTCTTTGTTGCAAAATTGGCAGATTTGGTTAACATCTCTTTTTTTAGTATCCGTACCAGTTTTTTTTGAAGCTCCGCTTGTTCGTCATGCACCTTGGCTGAGCTTAATTTTTAGCGTTGGTTGGCTAGCGATCGCTAAGCACTTACAGGAAAATCCTAAATCTCATATGTGGGGTAGCCTAACTTGGGGATTTAGTTTGACTTGGTTATGTGGATCGCTTTACTGGGGATGGTTGCGTTGGCAGCCTGCCTACCATGTGCCAGTTGAGGCTTTAGCATTACCTTGGGCAATCTGGGCGACTCGCCAAGACACTCACCGAATTGGCGGCTGGTTTTACATTGGTTCTCTATTTGGAACCACTATCACTGATTTTTATTTCTATATTGCTCATCTGTTTCCCCATTGGCAATCTCTAATGCAGGTCGAGTCAAGCGTAGATCTGGCTCAACCAATTTTAAATAACGCTTTGAGTCTTGTGGAAACTCCTTGGGGTATGACATGGGCTTGTGCGTTAGCGGCTTTGTTGTTGGTTACTGCTAACAAAGCCATGAAATCATTCAAGCTAGAGCACTGGGCTTTTGGAGGCGCGGTACTCGGCACTATTTTGGTGGATCTATTATTTTTTGGAGTAGCAGTGTTGGGTTAATTCCCAAACATGGCTTTCGCCAGTTTATAAGAGCCAAAAGAGGATGGCGGTGCTCCGCGCCGCCATCCTCTTTTGGCTCTTATAGACTGATACAAGTGGCGATAAATAACTATAAATAAGAAAAACCCAGCGAGGGTGCGCTGGGTGCAGTCAGTTTAAGGCTTCATTGATAGATAATTTACTATGGCTGCTATCTATTTTCCCTCACGCGATCGGGTGAAATTAAGCTTAAGGAATTAGATTCAATCAACTGGTAAGGAATCCACTTTTTTAAACTCTCCATTCCAAGGCGCGAAAAATGGTAGAAACATCATCCCAGGTAAAGCTAATACCAATGTAAATAAGAAAAATAACGCCCAGCCTCTGCCATCGCTACCAGCAAGCCAAATATTTTGATTGATCGCTGTCCACGAAGATATATTGCGTTGAATAAATTGGGCAGATTCCCCTGAAAATGGCGAGGCTAATAGGTCGCGTCCAACCGCAAATAGACTTGATAGCAATGCAAATTGAGTTGCCGAAAAGCTGGGATTGCATAGCACCATCAAAAATCCTAGGAAGCCTGCGGTTCCCAAACCGCTGCAAAAGTTCTCTACATTGATCGCCGCAAGTAAAACTAGATCATTTTTGCCAGCGATCGCAATTGCGTAATAGCCAACATTGCTAATCGCCTGTAAAAATCCAAACACCCATAGCGATCGGTTAACCCCAATTTTGCTTAAGATTGCACCTCCAGTTAAAGTTCCGACTATCGTGGCGACAACCCCAATCCCTTGTCTTACTGTGCCAATCGTGCCGTCATCAAAAATCGTTTTTAAGAAGGGAACTGCCATTTTTCCGACCATCGCATCGCTGAATCGATAAAAAATCGTAAAAGTGAGAATTAATAAAACTTTAGTAATTCCTAAACGTTGAAAAAATTCTTGAAATGGCTTAATCACTGCCTCGTCTAGAGTTTTAGGGCGGGCTGCGGATTCTATTGGTTCAGGGGCGACAATTGTGGCAATCAGTCCTAAGCTCATTACTACTGCTAGTAATACATAGACCCATGCCCAGCCCAGTTGACCAGCGAGATTAAACCCAACAAATCCTGCAAACAAAAGCGCGATCCGATAGCCCATTACCCAGATCGCGATTCCAGCGCCAACTTCCTGCACTTCTAGTACATCAGTGCGGTAGGCATCGATCGCAATGTCTTGAGTGGCACTCAAAAAAGCCAAAATCAAAGCGGCGATCGCTAAGATTGGTAAAGATCTTCCCCGTTCAGTCGCCAAAACATTGCTAATCGTAAACATTTGTGATGCGATCGCTAAAATAGCGATGATCAAACCGCATTGAGTTACTAAAATCCATCCCCTTCTTCTCCCCAAAAATGGTGGAACAAACCGATCAATCATCGGAGCCCATAAAAATTTGAGTGAATAGGGGAGTGAAACTAAGCCTAACCAGCCAATCGTACTGAGGTCAAACTTAGCATTGGTAAGCCATGCACGAAAAGCGTCATCAGTGAGTGCATAGGGTAAACCTGATGCAAATCCTAGCGATAAAAGCGCCGCCATTTTGCGACTTTGAAAAACTCGGAAAAATTGGGCGATCGTTTTCATATTAAAGAATTAGACTACAATATATATGTAAGCGGAGACCAAGGTTTCCGTTCACTCCTCACACCACATTCCGCCTGAGCTTATGAGCAAGCAAAGGCGGTTTCTTCTTTTTTGCCTACTGAATAATTTTTAATAATCCATCGCTAGTTATTCACTGGCACAACAGTATAGCTGTCGCCAGTCTTGTTAGGACATAAAAAACCAGAGGAGAGATGCGGCGCTCTGTGCCGCATCTCTCCTCTGGTTTTTGGTTTGTTCTGATACAAGTATTTATAGATATTAAGTAGATAGGCAAAAGAAAACTTAAAGCTCAAAAAGCTGTGGCGCAAGCTCAGCTTGCGCCACAGCTTTTTGAGCTTTGGTTTTTACTATGCCTATCTACTTACAAAAAACTTTGTAATGAGAACTTCTGTAACAATTCTGGTTTCTTAGCAGATGTGCGATTCTAGCTGTTATACTACCTACAAGTTATTTTTAATAGTAAAAGTATTTAGTATTTAGGGAGTTAGCAAAGCATGTCATCAGCGATCGCCGTTACAGATGCTAGCTTTGAGCAGGATGTTCTCAAAAGTGATGTTCCTGTTCTAGTAGATTTTTGGGCCCCTTGGTGTGGTCCTTGCCGTATGGTTGCCCCTGTTGTAGAGGAAGTTGCTACACAGTACGAGGGCAAGATTAAGGTTTTCAAACTCAATACCGATGAGAATCCTGGCGTAGCTGGACAATATGGCATCCGCAGTATTCCCACCCTAATGCTGTTCAAAGGTGGGCAACGAGTGGATGTAGTTGTTGGTGCTGTCCCCAAGGCAACACTGTCTACCACAATTGAAAAGCACTTAAATAGCTAAAAGTATTTCTGTCATCTAAAGCAAAAGGGGCGCATAGCGCCCCTTTTGCTTTAGATAAACCCTAAAGAGATTGGCGACGCTCCGCGTCGCCAATCTCTTTAGGGTTTGTGATTTGTCCTAGTACATTTGATTACGGAACTCCAAACTAATTTACTGAAACTGAGTAGTGTCACAATCCAAGATTGTCGAAATTTTATCTGAGGACGAACTGCGTCGCACAATTAACCGCTTGGCTTCTCAAGTTGTTGAGGCAAATGATGATTTGTCAAATGTTGTATTGCTAGGTGTATACACTCGTGGCGTACCTCTAAGTAAAGCGATCGCTA
>JBBQRB010000072.1:0-14122 GCA_038215315.1 Pseudanabaenales cyanobacterium | reverse complement strand
ACCAATTTTGGAGTTTTGGGGGGGGGGGGGGGGGAGAAAAACCAAAAAGGTTTTAAGAAGAGGGAATAAATGGTTTGAGTCGAGGGGTGGTCAAAAGACTAAGTTTAAAAAGAATTGTTTTAAAAAATTTAAAACAACACTATCAAAAACTTTCGAATACCCCCACAACTATACAACCACACCCAAAAAAACCATTTAAAAACAAATTGGGATTTTCCCCCCCCCCCCCCCCCCCAAAACTCCAAAATTGGTTTTTTGAAAGTCTTCCTTAGGCGGACTTTCAAAAAACCGATTTTTATAATGCTAATTCCTAAACATTTCCTAGCTACAGCTTATTGAGGCTTTAAGAGGTACAGATAAACTTTTGAAAGTGGTGTGAAGCGCCACTTTCAAAAGTTTATCTGGGTTCTATAACAGCGCAAAGAGCTGTATCGACCGTTAAAAACAAAAAACAGGTTAAACCATGATAGATACAGTATCCGCTAAATCATTAGAGAAATTGATGGGCAAGAAGGCAATTGTGACTGGGGCAAGTAGCGGCATTGGCAAAGAAGTAGCGCTGCAACTATTGCAATCGGGCGCACAGGTCAGCGTGATTAGCCGTAACCCCGATCGCTTACTCAATGAACTCCCCGCAGGGAGTAACGCCAAAGGATATGCCATAGATTTGGGAAATGTCGAGGAGGTTGCCAGCCAAATTAAGGCGATCGCCTCTGATATGAATGGAGTCGATATTTTGATCAACAATGCAGGTATGGCTTACATTGGCGAACTAATTGATATGCCGCTTATGGAATGGCAAAAGCTATTTGATCTCAATTTGACCAGCGTATTTCAATGTTTGCAAGCGGTATTACCCACGATGCGATCGCAAAAAAGTGGCACGATTATCAATGTCGCCTCCGTTGCGGCTAAGCAAGGGTTCCCGAATTGGGCAGCTTACTGCGCCAGTAAGTTTGCGCTGTTGGGACTAACTCAAGCGATCGCGGCTGAAGAACAGCCCCACGGCATCAAGATCATGTCTATTTGTCCTGGGTCAGTCGATACACCACTGTGGGACACTCTCGGCGATAAAGTGCCACCAAGCTTCGACCGTTCGGCAATGTTGCGCCCAAGCACTGTCGCCGATGCAATCATGACCTTAATCAACCTTCCGTCTGATGCGGTAGTTAATGACTTAGTAATTATGCCTAACGCAGGTACTTTCTAGATGTGACATAAAACCCAGAGGCTAAGTTGCGGCGCAAAGCGCCGCACCGCTAATCTTTCACTAGGAAGGGAGTAGCCTCTGGGTTTTGGCTTAGCTATATGACATAAAACCCAAAAAACTGTGGCGCACGCGCAGCGTGCGCCACAGTTTTTTGGGTTTTGGCAAACTATACCTATGGATGGAATTAACTGAACCTTAACCCTGAAACGACTAAGGCAAGTAGGAATAGTCTAAAATTATTTAAGGAACATCAAAACCGCGATAGAAAAATAACAAATTATTGAGAGAAGTAATTTCTCCCAAAAGTTTAAGCCTTTGGGACAATATATAAAATTTTCTAGTTTGAATCTCTAGTCAAACGCCCTATACCAAGCCACAAGACAGCGATGCTGTTTTTTGGATTGAAAACCCTTGCTGGGTTTTGCTCTTGATTCATAAAAGTGTCCCAACACTTTTATGAGTTGATATGACTATGCGGGCTGGCTAGATCGAAGTCAAACACGGAATTTTGGTGTTTAATTGATTGTTTATCAGTATTCTTTGCTTTCTTAGTTTTAAGCTAACCCACTAGATGTCTAGTAAGTATCACACCCATGACGATCAGCCTATCTCGCCCTGCTAACAACCTTTCTGATAACGATTCAAAAGCATCAAAAATCATCGAACCTTTACCAACTAGAAAAGCGATCTCTCAAATCATTCGCGATCGCGTAATTGCTGCTGGAGATCCCTTTTTTGCCAATGACTCGATCTCCCATCACATCAGCGATATCGAACGAGAAGAACTGAAAAAGGAGATTGAAGTCAAAATGCAAAGCGTGTTTGATTCTTTGGTGATTGATACTGCCAATGATCACAACACTAAGGAAACTGCCCGCCGCGTTGCCAAAATGTACGTTGATGAAGTCTTTAAAGGGCGCTACCATCCGATGCCCAAGGTAACTGACTTCCCCAATGCTAAAGCACTTGACGAAATCTACACTCTTGGACCAATTACAGTGCGCTCAGCCTGTTCTCACCATTTTGTGCCAATTGTGGGACAAGCTTGGATTGGCATTGTCCCTAGCGATCGCGTCATCGGTATTTCCAAATTCAACCGTATTGTGGACTGGGTAATGAGTCGCCCCCACATTCAAGAAGAAGCCGCAATTATGGTCGCTGACACCATTGAAAATCTAATTAAACCCAAGGGTTTAGCTTTTGTGATTAAGGCGCAGCATATGTGTATGACATGGCGTGGAGTCAAAGAGCCTGAAACCAAGATGGTTAACTCGATTGTACGTGGTTCCTTTAGAAACGACCCATACATGAAGAAAGAATTCTTTGATCTAATCCGCGCTCACGGCTTTGGTGATTAGTTCACAAAAACCAAGAAACGAGTTGCGGCGCGAAGCGCCGCAACTCGTTTCTTGATTCTGTGGCAATACCTTGAAACCCATATGTACTTTAAAAGCGTTGCTTTACAACGCTTTTAAAGTACATATGGGTTTTTTGTCGAAAAATCGCATCGCTAACGCGACAGGCATCAAAAATTTCTTTAGGGTCATGGACACGAATAATATCGGCTCCACCAGCGATACAGGCAGTACAGGCGGCGATTGTACCGAAAAGGCGATCGCTAGGATCGGGGCGATCGCAAATTGTGCCGATAAAGCTTTTGCGCGAAACACCCATCAGCAAAGGTGCTTTGATCGTTTTCAATGCCGATAGGTTTCTGATTAGCTCTAAATTTTGGGCGATGGTTTTGCCGAAGCCAATGCCAGGGTCGATCGCCACTAAGTTCGCGGGAACTCCGCAAGCCTTAGCAATATTGATCGCATCGCTCAAAAATTGCTTTACCTCTTTCACCACATCTTTATACTGCGGATTTGCTTGCATTGTTTGGGGTTCACCCTGCATATGCATCAAAAAGATCGGCACTTGCAATTTACCTGCGAGTATCAGCATTTCTGAGTCAAAGCGCCCTGCGGAGATATCGTTGAGCATATCTGCACCCGCGGCGATCGCGGCTCTAGCAACTGCGGACTTCATGGTATCCACAGAGATCGGTAGATCAGGATACTTGTCACGAATGGCTTTGATAATTGGCAAAATGCGATCGCATTCTTCGGCGATGCTGACAGGTTGAGCATTGGGGCGCGTTGACTCGCCGCCAATATCAAGAATGTCGATGTAGGGTAGCATTTGCGCGACTTGTTGCAGGGCAGCATCTAACGAGTTGAACTGACCACCATCGCTAAAGCTATCGGGGGTAATATTCAAAACGCCCATGATATAGGTGCGATCGCCCCACACAAATTGGCGATCGCGAATTTGCCAAGGTGTTAACTCAGTCATCGGCTTAACCACCGTTCAGGATATCTTCCAAAACTTGGGCAGGGTGCAGTTCGGCTTTGACTAATCGGTATATTTTTTCGATATTGCCATCAGCCCCAATCACAAAGGTATTCCGAAAAACACCCATATATTCTTTGCCCATCATTTGCTTTTTACCATAGCTTTCATAGGCAGTCGCTACAGTTGCATCCACATCACACAGTAGAGGAAAGTTTAATTCAAATTTTTCCGTAAATTTTTGGTGGGATTTAGCATCATCGGTGCTAACGCCAAAAATGAGAGTGTTATGGGCTTGAAACTGGGCATAGCGATCGCGAAAGCCACAGGCTTCTTTGGTGCATCCTGGAGTGTTGTCGCGCGGATAAAAGTAAAGAATGACTCGTTTTCCCTTGAGCGCCGATAGGGTGACAGTATTGCCATTGGTGTCGGACACACTAAAATCTGGAGCGCGATCGCCAATATTTAAAGTCATATTTCTGAATTTGATTTTTAGCTGACAATTACTCAATATTAAGATGGATAGCGCATAACGCTTAATCAAAAACATAAAGGGTGGCGCTATGCGCCACCCTTTATGTTTTTGATTAAGGCTGTGTTTATATGCCGCCGCCTTCAGAAAAACCGTCGTATTCTTTAGGCTCGAAATTGTCAGATGGGGTGAGATGCCGAGGGCGCACATTCTTTAGCAGTTCAGGGTCAATTAGGTAGCCGTTAGTAGGATGCAAAGCATGAGATTCACTTGCCTTTTCTAACTGCTCAACCCGCCCAATCAAAGAACGAATTACATCCCCTTCAGGGTCAGGGGTTTGGCTATGATCGAGGGCGGAAACCTTCACTCCATGACGATGCACAATCCGCCCTGGAATGCCAACTACGGTGCAGTCGGGTGGAACTGCCTTTAGTACTACCGAGCCAGCACCGATGCGGCAGTTGCTACCAATTTCAATATTTCCTAAAACTTTTGCACCTGCACCAATGACCACACTGTCGCCGAGGGTGGGGTGACGCTTGCCCGATTGCTTACCCGTACCGCCAAGGGTTACGCCTTGATAAATTAGTACATATTCGCCAACGATCGCGGTCTCGCCAATGACCACACCCATACCGTGATCGATAAATGTGCCCATGCCAATTTTTGCGCCTGGATGAATCTCAATGCCCGTCAAAAATCTGGCGAACTGAGAAATCATGCGGGGTATCAGGGGCAGCTTGAGATGATGCAGCCAATGGGCAAAGCGATATAGCCAAATGGCATGGAGTCCGGGGTAGCATAACAGCACTTCTAGCCAGTTACGCGCAGCAGGGTCGCGCTCAAAAATAATTGCGAAGTCAGCTCGCAGTGTTTTGATAATACTTTTCAACGGTTTTAAAACCTTTTTTTAAATGCAACTGCTGTTTTTAAAATCCTAACGGATAGTTTGTATCAAAAGAAACTACTTTTAGGATGAATCTTTAAATACTAGCGACACATAAGTAGGTAGGCAAAAGAAGCTTTAAAACCCAAAAAGCTGTAGCGCACGCTGCGCGTGTGCTACAGCTTTTTGGGTTTTGGTTTCTATGCTTTTGTAAAACCTAGAGAAATCTTTTGGCGCTGGATTGCTAAATCTCTAGGAATAGTTTGATATCCTGCCAGTGGCTTTCAAGATCTTTGCCTAGGGCGTGATCGTCATTTACCAGTTTTAGACTTACTTGCGATCGCGCTTTGGCAAATTCTTCACTCAGAACCGATGGCACAACTTCATCATAGATGCCATGAATAATCAAAATTGGTAGCGATCGCGTCAAGCTATCTTCAGAAAAATTGCGGGCATCAGCGATAAATTGGAAATGTAAATTTACATTCCGTTTCAATCCGTAATGATAGAACTGCCGCACTCCATCCCGTTGCCAATCTTCCATATTTTCCAGCCCGATCGCTTGAGCGACCCTCTGACCAAAACCAAAAGCGGGTGCAAATAAAACCAGTTTTTTCGCCAAAGGATTAAGAGCGGCAAGTTGCACGGCTAGAAACCCACCTAAGCTAGAGCCAATCACGGTGATTTCTGCGTTGTCAATCAAGTAAGTACTTTGTAAATAATCTAACTGCTGCGAAAGCGTCACTGTCGAGAAGTCAGCCAGATTGAGATCAGGAAGATGTAAAGTCAAGCCTAGTTCAACAAATTTTTGTTGGATATACCGCGCCTTGTGAGAGTCTGGACTAGAAGCAAAGCCATGTAAGTAGAGATATTTCACTTGAAGTTTTCCCTTTGTAGTAGCGCCTACCAATGTATATTTATCGCTGTCGCCAATTGTATTAACGAGTTGCGGCGCACCGCGCCGCAACTCGTCTTCTGGTTTTGTGTCCTAAAAAGACTGACTACGGCTATATTATGGTTTACAGATCATATAGCGGTAGCCAGTATGTTAGAACAAAACCAAAACCAAAGAGAGAGTCGCGGCGCAACTCTCTCTTTGGTTTTATGTCATAAGTAGAAGAGACACAACCATGTCTAACCCAGTCTTTGTTGAGAATGCAGAAACTACTATTCCTGATGATAATCAGATCACGATCGAGCAAGCGATCGCTAACCTTCAGAGTGATGATCTAGGGTTGCGTGTTTATGCCGCTTGGTGGCTAGGACGATTTCGAGTCAATGTTCCTGAAGCAATTGATCTATTAATTATCGCGTTGAAAGATGAAGCCGATCGCACGGAGGCGGGTGGCTATCCATTACGGCGTAATGCGGCACGAGCATTGGGAAAACTAGGCGATCGCCGCGCTGTTGGTGCGTTAATTCAGTCTTTAGATTGCGAGGACTTTTATGTGCGTGAGGCGGCGGCGCAATCTCTGGAAATGCTAGGCGATCGCACCTGTATTCCTAAACTTATCGAATTAATCAAACCGCAAACCCTTGACGCTATCGATACAAGTGCCGTCGATCTGCATCCCTTCGATTCCTTTATCGAAGCGTTGGGAAGCTTAGGAGCAGTTGAAGCTGTTGTCGATATTTTGCCTTTTTTAGAGCATCCTATCCCTCGCATTCAGTATGCTGCCGCTAGAGCCATGTATCAATTGGAGTCAAACCCTGAAATGGCAAGTCGATATGGCGATCGCCTTGTAGCGGCTTTACAAAACAAAGATTTACAACTGCGGCGGACAGTGCTGGCGGATTTGGGAGCGATCGGGTATCTAGGTGCGGCTGATGCGATCGCCAACACGATGGCAGAAAATAGCCTCAAGTTGATTTCTCTTAAAGGGCTATTAGAAAAGCAAATTCCCCTCGCCATTCCCCCAGAACTCACTGATGGCGCACAGAGAGTCATGGCATTGATGGATGATTTGCTGTAAATTAATAACTTATGACTGACCTAGCTCAACTTATCCAATCTGTAGAAGAAGCAGACTCCACAAAACTACTCCTCGAAGCAGTTCAAAACTTGGCATCTGCCCAACTAGAGGGAGCAATTCCCACTTTGATCGAAACATTAAGCTACAACAATCCAGGCGCAGCCGTCGCTTCTGTTGAGGGATTAGTTTTATTAGGGAATGCTTCGGTTCCCCCTCTGCTAAATCTCTTAGATCAGCATAACTATACGGCGCGATCGTGGGCAATTAGGGCCTTGGCGGGAATTGGTGATCCTAGAGGTTTAGTGACCTTGATCGGAGTCGCTACTGCCGACTTTGCACTGAGTGTTCGCCGCGCGGCGGTGAAGGGGTTAGGCTCAATGAAATGGAACTGGTTTCCTGATGAGCTTAGAGAAGTTGCTCAAGAGGAAGCCCTAGAAGCATTACTATTTGTTGCCCAACAGGATGAAGAATGGGTAGTGCGCTACGCGGCGGTAGTGGGTTTAGAGGCTCTGGTACTGACGATCGCTAGTCACAATTTGCTATGGCGATCGGCAGTTCTGACTCAATTTAACATCATGTCCTGCAATGATGAGGTTTTGGCGGTGCGTGGTCGAGTTTGGCTAGCACAGCAGCGATTGCAGAAAGTGCTTGATCGATCGCTAGATCAAGCTAATAGCGATATTTCTTCAAGTTCCACACCTACGCCAGCGATCGCAGATCATCAGTCACCATTAACTCCTACCGATTGGCAGGATATTCTTGCTAAGCTATACGAAATTAAGAGGCAAGAACGAGATTCTGCAAGGGAGGGAGATCCAAGGCGCTTTGAAAAACTCGCTGCTATGGATTAAGTAACTAGGCAAAAGAAACCTTAAAACCCAAAGAGCTATAGCGCACGCGCAGCGTGCGCTATAGCTCTTTGGGTTTTGGGTTTAATTATGCTTGCCTACTTAAAAGCCTGTGGCGATCGCCACAGGCTTTAAGTTAAATCACTCACCTTACGCAGAAAATCCTAAGACCCTCACCCCTAGCCACTCTCCCGCAGGAGAGGGGCTAGGGGTGAGGGGAGATCTTCGCTCTCCGTAAGGCGAGTTAAATCATCAAATCAACTACACTAAGTATGTGGGCAAAAGAAACCTTAAAACCCAAAAAGCTGTAGCGCACGCTGCGCGTGCGCTACAGCTTTTTAGGTTTTGGGTTTAATTATGCTTGCTTACTTATTAATCGTATCTTTATATGACTATTGCCCCTCTAAACTGGATAGAACTAGAAGCCCTCACAGACTTCCAAATTGATACTGTCAATGGTTCTACTAACTCACAATCTCGATTACGCCTATTTGGACATACTGAAGCTGATGTAAGGGTGATCCTTTATCGCGACAATCATGCATGGTGTCCTTACTGTCAGAAGATTTGGCTTTGGTTAGAGGAAAAACAGATTCCTTACCGCATCGAAAAAGTAACTATGTTTTGCTATGGTGAAAAGGAACGTTGGTACAAACAGATTGTACCTTCAGGAATGTTGCCTGCGATCGCTATAGATGGAAAGATTATTACGGAAAGTGATGATATCTTGATTGCCTTAGAGAAGGTTTTTGGTTCCCTCAGACACAGTATGCTTGATGCTCAAGTAATTCCCATTAGAAGATTAGAAAGAACTTTATTTAGAGCTTGGTGCGAATGGCTCTGTCGTCCTGTCGGCTCCGCAATACAAGAGCAGCGCCATCGCCAACAGTTTATTGAAGTTATGCAAAAAGTAGAAGCGGTATTGGGCAGTACGCCTAGCCCCTATTTTCTGGAGGAGTTTGGTATTGCAGATGTGATTTTTACGCCCTATGTTGAGCGGATGAATGCCAGTCTCTACTATTACAAAGGCTACTCCATGCGCGAAGCCAATCCACGGATGTCGGCTTGGTTTGATGCAATGGAAAGTCGTCTGACCTATCGCGGCACGCAGAGTGACTTCCATACCCATGTCCATGACTTACCGCCACAAATGGGAGGTTGCTATGAGAATGGTGAACCACAAATGCTAATCAATAAAGAGAAAGTGGATCATGGTTCTTGGTTTGGACTGCCAGATGTCGCCTATGCAGAACCTGATAACTCTCGGCAAGAAGCGTTGCAACGAGTGATTAAACATCGATCTAATATCATTAAAGTCAATCCTGAAGATCATAAATTATTTGATGAAGCTCTACGCTGTGCCTTAACGAAGATGATGACTGGTAAAGATTGCCCGCCACCTCCTAGTTCTGATCTGTCTCTACGATATCTCCGCGATCGCATTAATGTTCCCCGTGATATGTCGATTTATGCCGCCAAGCATCTGCGGGAATCTCTAGAGAAAACAGCGGCGTTAGTAGGCGATCGGCAAAGTTCAGCTATTCCTGTTAGAAATCGCCGCGATCAAGATCCATCTGTTTTTAATTCCGTCTCTTATCGGAAGTAGATAGGCTTGATAAAACCCAAAAACTTGATAAAACCCAAAAAGCTGAGGCGCACGCTGCGCGTGCGCCTCAGCTTTTTGGGTTTTAAGAAAGCACAAACCAAAACCCCAGAAGATGAGTTGCGGCGCAACTCATCTTCTGGGGTTTTGGTCTAAGCAAATCTATCTCTTATTGCCATTTCCACATAAATCTTTACAGTTTGTTTGATTTAGCCAGTTTTGACTTCACGCAGTATAAACTGAAGTTATATACCTTTGGCTATCTTCAAATAATGCCAAACAGATTAGGACTTACTCAAATTGACCTGTTTCAACAGGTTTGAGCTTTTAGCACGCAATTTATTGCAGGGCAAGTGCGTAAGTCCTATAGATTTTAAAAAGACTAAAGTGCCGTCAATATCTTCTTGCTTTTACAGTAAATTCCCATCGACCGAATTACAAAAACTTTTTTGGTTTAGGTTTGAGCGCAAATTGATGTTTAATTGTTAATCAAAGAAAAGAGAGTTTAATGACTTCTGAGCCAAATTCAAATTTAGAAGAATCTAGTTCCTCTGATTTAACAATAGAAACTAATCAAGAAGTGCAGATGAAATTCCCCATTGTCGGAATTGGCGCTTCGGCAGGGGGGTTAGCGGTATTTACGCAGATATTGCAAGCTTTGCCGAGCGATACAGGTATGGGTTTTGTGCTGATTCAGCACTTATCTCCGCAATATGACAGCCAACTGAGCGAGATTTTGCGACAGACAACACAAATGCCTGTCAATGAGGCAAGTGAAGGCACAAAGATCGAGCCAAATGCGGTGTATGTGATTCCACCAGATACTTTGATGACCTTAGAACAGGGTGTCTTGAGACTAAGCCCCCGTCAGAAAGTGAATGGAAAGTATATGGCAATTGATGGATTTTTTAACTCGCTTGCGGACAACTCTAGCGATCACGCGATCGCGGTTATTCTCTCAGGCAACAATGAAGACGGTACAGCAGGTATAGGATCAATTAAGGCGAGGGGGGGAATTACCATTGCTCAAGATGTTGCATCAGCCGAATTTTCCACGATGCCAATGATTGCGATCGCTTCGGGCTATGTCGATTTTGTGCTGCCACCCGCAGAGATTGCTGCCGAATTAGTCAGGATTAGTCAAGCCAAAAGTGAAAATGACACTGCCATTACTGTGTATGAGCCTGATGGTCAATTAGTCGATTTTGACCAAGATGTAGCCACTTTGCAGTTCATCTTTAAGTTATTGCAAAATATGATGGGTGCGGACTTTAGCTATTACAAGCAAGGTACGATCAGACGAAGAATTTTGCGACGCATGAACCTAATCAACCTGCAAAACTTAGAAGACTACGCCGCATATTTACAAGCACATCCCAGTGAAGTTGAAAAACTATACAATGACATTCTGATTAACGTGACTAGTTTCTTCCGCGATCCAGATTCTTTTATAGCTTTACAAAAAACCGTATTTCCAATGATTTGTCTGGATAAGCCATCGGATGCACCGATCAGAATTTGGGTGGCGGGATGTGCTACGGGAGAAGAGGTTTACTCGATCGCCATCTGTTTATTAGAGTTTTTTGATGATCGCCCGATCAAAAATCCGATTCAGATTTTTGCTACGGATGTTAGCGAATTGGTAATCGAGAAGGCGCGATTTGGGATTTATCATCAAAGCTTGCTGATCGATGTCTCACCAGAGCGACTGCGCCGCTTCTTTAGATCTGTGGAAAACGGATATCAGATTGGTAAATCAGTTAGAGAACTATGTGTATTTGCACGGCAAAATTTGACTAGTGATCCACCATTTTCGCGATTAGATCTAATTAGCTGCCGCAATATGCTGATTTATCTAGAACCTGTGCTTCAGAAAAAAGTAATGCCGATTTTTCATTATGCACTCAATACTAATGGGTTTTTGATGTTGGGTAGTACAGAAGGAATTGGCAATGCGGGCGATCTATTTGCCCTCGTCGATAAAAAGAGTCGTATATATAAGAGTAAACTCATCGCATCGCGGACGGCTTTAAACTTTGTTAGGCGGACGCAGACGAGTAGACCAATAGACATAGCCAAAAGCGATGTCGCACCCGAAGAATTGAGCTTAGAAAAGTTAGCCGATCAGGTGGTGTTGAGTCGCTACGCACCTGCGGGAGTAGTGGTTAACTCGGATCTAGAGATTTTGCAATTTCGAGGACAAACTAACCCCTACTTAGAACTAGCTCCAGGCAAAGCTAGTCTCAATCTTTTAAAGATGGCTCGATTGGAGTTGCGCCTAGAGTTGCGATCGGCGATTCACAATGCCAAAAAGCAGGATTTGCCAATCACTAAAGATGGCATTGAGCTATCGCAGGACACCATTGTGAAGTTGGATGTGATTCCGATGATGGCGAATAACGAGCAATATTTTTTAGTAATATTTGAGAGTCGCCCCGTACCAATTTTGCTAGCCCCTGCGCCCCTCAACTCATCAGTCAGACCTCGCAAAGAGCGTGCAACTAGGGCGGATATGGAAGTGGTGCGGCTTACCCATGAGTTAGAAAAAACTAAGGAATATTTGCGTTCAATCATTGACGCGCAAGAAGCAAATAACCAAGATCTCAAGATTGCTGGTGAAGAGATCTTGTCAAGTAATGAAGAGCTGCAAAGTGCTAATGAAGAACTAGAGACTGCTAAAGAAGAAATTCAAGCGACTAATGAGGAATTAAGCACAATTAATGATGAGTTAAGCAGTGGCAACCATCAGCTACACCAGATCAATAACGATATGCAAAACTTGCTCAGCAGCGTTAACATTCCGATCTTGATGCTGTCAGGCGACTTGCGAATTAGACGATTTACGCCTATGGCAGAACAAGCCTTTAACTTAATTGCAGGGGATGTGGGACGACCTTTTAGCGACATTCAGACAAACCTTGGTGTTAACCATATCAGGGAATTAGTGACAACCGTAATTGATACACTGATCCCCTACGAGCAGGAGGTTCAAGATCATGCAGGCATTTGGTTTAGTCTAAGAATCCGTCCCTATCGCACTACCGACAATCATATTGATGGAGTCGTGATTAGTGTCATCGATATCGATCAGCTCAAGCAGAACACCATCGAGTTAGAAGTCTCACACAATTATGCTAAAGCGATTATTGAGACCTTACATCAGCCTTTAGTGGTGCTAAATGCTGAGCTAGAGGTGATCACGGCAAATCGAGCTTTTTATCAAGTCTTTCAACTCTATCCTCTCCAAACTGAAGGTCAATCAATTTTTAGTATTGGCAATAGAGATTGGGATACGCCAAAACTGCGATCGCTACTCAACGAGATTTTGCGATTGGATATTTCTGTCCAAGACTATGAAGTTACTCAAGATTTTGCACATCTAGGGCGACGCACGATGTTACTAAATGCTTGTCAGATTGAACAAGGTAATGCGAGTCAGATGATCTTGATTGCGATCGAGGATATTACGGAACGCGATCTGCAAAAGCAACAACTAATTACCAATAACCAAGAGCTATCAGCAGCAATGATTGCCTATGAACACGCCAATCTTTCTAAGAGCGTTTTCATAAGAAATATTAGCCATGAACTCCGCACTCCGCTTAATTCAATTATGGGTTTTACACAGATTCTTCAAGAAGATGCAAACCTAGACAATGAAGCTCAGGAATATCTAGGAATTATTAGCCATTCCAGTGAACACCTGCTTTCATTGATCGAAGATTTGCTTGACATCTCTAGAATTGAAGCGGACAAAATAGAAATTAACCCAGAGGTTTTATCTCTATCTACTTTTCTGCAAACCACGATAAGGATGATCTATACCATCGCGACTCAAAAAGGACTGCGATTGATCACTCAGTTTTCGAGTGATCTCCCTGCAACTGTCTATGCTGACAAAAAGCGCCTAAGACAAGTTCTCCTCAACCTACTCAGCAACGCCATTAAATTTACCGCAACTGGAGAGATTACTCTTTCAGTCACGCAGAGCCAGTCAATGAGTCAATCTGAGAGCGCCAAGCAGCTAATTCACTTTGCGATCGCAGATACAGGCATAGGCGTAAGTCCTGACGAAATGCAGGATATCTTTTTACCATTTGAGCAGGTGGGCAAAGCTGAAGCCAAATCTCAAGGCACAGGCTTGGGCTTAACAATTTGTAAAAATCTCGTCGAAAAAATGGGTGGTGACATCAGCCTCGTCAGTGAAATCGGCGTGGGTAGTACCTTTAGCTTTGAGTTGGACTTAACTGCCGATCAACAACAAGCTCTGATCTCGCCATCCCCAAATGCGATCGCGCTATTGCCACCGCAGACTAATCCTGAAGAAACTCAAATTATTAATCAAAATACGCGATCGCCCACGCAGACCCTAAATATTTTGGTTGCTGAGGATGTTCAATACAATCAGAAGCTAATTCAGATGTTTTTGAAGAGATTGGGCTATGAGTGCGATCTAGTTAGTAATGGATTAGAAGTCCTTGCTTCTCTCAGGCAAAAACATTACGATGTAGTCTTGATGGATATCCAGATGCCTGAGTTAGATGGACTCGAAGCCAGCAAGATCATTCTCGCAGAGTGGGATCACGCCTCCCGTCCCTACATCATCGCCGTGACCGCCAATGTCTCATCAGAAGATCGAGAGCAATATGCAGCAATAGGCATAGATGCTTGCATCAGTAAGCCGATTACCATTGTGCAGTTAGAGCAATCTTTATTGCAAGTACCGTCAAACCTAAGAATAGATTAAGTAATTACCTTACGCAGAGCGAAAATAGTCCCCCTCATCCCCCAACCCC
>JBBQRB010000071.1:0-14127 GCA_038215315.1 Pseudanabaenales cyanobacterium | reverse complement strand
CCACCCAACCTTCTTTTTTTTTTATAATACCTACCCCCCCCCTTTCCCCTCCTACCCACCCCTCCTCCCTCCAGCTTGGGGGCCCCCCCCCCCCCCCCCCCACCACTAATTCTTGGGTTTTAATATCTATTCTTATACTGGGAAGGGAGTAAGCATCTCCATGAGAGAAACCTGAGAACCCCAAGAGCTATGGCGCACGCTGCGCGTGCGCCATAGCTCTTGGGGTTCTGGTTTTTATTTCGTCGAGATGCTTACTGAGTCAAACAGCATTGTTGTCATATAACGATCTGCCCATTCTGAGCCGAATGACTTTTCTAGGACTCGGCGAGTCTTGTCATTTTGCTGTTGCTTTTCACAATAATATTGCTGACCTGCGATCGCCTTAGCAACTTCCTGCTCGCTGGTCGATACTGCTTCTACCTTGGCTATTTGGCAGTGAATTGTCAAAAAATCACGGACACGATTTAGAAAAGCTTGCTCTTCTTGTTCACCTATTGGACGCACAAACAAACAAAATTCCGAAAAAATATCAGCCCATTCGGGTAAAGCACGGGGCTGAGAAAATTCAGGGATTGATAGAGAAGATAAAGCTTGATGGTACTTAGGTGGTAGCGATCGCTCAGCATTTACAGGAGATAAGTCTGCGATCGCTGCACTAATAGCGCCACGACCGCCACCAACGATATCCGCGCCAAAAATTGGCAGGGCATATTCAGGATTAGGAAACATGACGCAATGCAGAATATCTAGTCCTGTTCCTACTTGGGCAAGTTCAAGGTGCAATTTACGAAATTGTGGAGTTTGGTAGCAAAGGTTTTCAATAACAAGCTTTTCGCCTTCAAGATGTCCCTCAATATACCCCAACCCTTCAGGAACAATGTAGGGAGATAGCTCCAAGTTCTCTTGCCAAACCGTTTCGATACAGTTTGCTAGCTGACAAATTAAACTATGTTGGCGATTTCGTAATGATGCTGACATAAACTTTTATTAAATCTTAGTGGCTTATCAAACGCCAACAAGAGCCTAAGAACCTTATTGAATCGACTATAGCAAAGAAAGATCCCTCGACACCAAAACCGTTTTGCAAATCAGCGATTCTATAGCCCAAGGACTGTGAGGCGGCGCTTCGCGCCGCCTCACAGTCCTTGGTTGCTTATTTCGGATTCGTTTGACTAGGAATCATGACGATCGCCCAATAGGTGACATTATCGGGATCGACATCGGCAATGGGCTTGATCACTTGATTGGGCAGAGTAGCGCGTTCAATATATAAGGCGCGTTCAAAGAGATTTAACTCTTGCAAAATAGATTTGATCTTGGCAAAGTGCCGCCCTAGTTTAATAATAATTGCCGCATCCGCAACCGCTAAGCGATCGCGTAAAGTCTCAGCATCCAAGGTCGCAGGCATGATGCTCAGCACATCATTACGGAAAGTTAGGGGAGCGCCCAGCATAGCGGCACTGGCAATAGTCGAAGAAATGCCTGGGATGACTTCAGTATGGAACCTATCCGACAGCCGCCGAAAGATATACATGAAGGAACCGTATAGCATCGGATCGCCTTCGCATAACACTGCCACATCGCGCCCAACTTCCAAATGTTCTGCTATTTTCTCGGCAGCAAGATCGTAATAGGGTTGGGAAGAACGCTCAACGCTAAAGGGCAAAGGCATCGGCACTTCGATCTGTTCAGGACGAATGAAGTCCGCCACGATCGCCCTCGCTAAGACCTTGCCATTTTCCATTGTCGGATAAGCAATCACGGGGACAGAAGTTAGAATGCGGTGTGCTTTGAGGGTCAACAGTTCAGGATCACCAGGACCAATGCCTACGCCGTAGAGACTGCCTTTTTTTGTGGTTTGGGATTCATTCATAGTTCATTCTCCATTGCTAACGCATTGATTGCTGCTGCACACATCGCACTGCCACCGCGCCGCCCGCGAATTGTTAAAAAGGAAACACCTCGACTATTAGTGGCTAGAGCTGCTTTGGACTCGATCGCGCCCACAAACCCAACGGGGAATCCTAGTATAACGGCTGGTTTCGGAAATCCTTGATCGAGTAGTTCTAATAATCGAAATAGAGCCGTGGGTGCATTACCAATCGCCACGATGGAATTAGCAATGTGCGATCGCCATAATTCCATTGCGGCGGCGGAGCGAGTATTGCCAAGCTTTTGCGCTAATTCAGGAACGGCAGGGTCATTTAAAGTGCAAATCACTTGATTATGGGCAGGTAAGCGCTTACGGGTCACACCATTCGCCACCATTTGCGCGTCACAGAGGATATTTGCGCCATTTTGCAAAGCTTCGCGTCCGATCTTGACCACATCCTCAGAATAGGCGAGATCCTGCACGATATCCGTCATCCCGCAAGAATGGATTAACCTCACAGCTACCACTTCGAGATCCTGCGGCAAGCCCGAAAAGTTAGCCTCAGCGCGAATAGTCGCAAAGGATTGGCGATAGATTTCATTGCCATCACGAATGTAATCAAGCATGGCTAATCACTTCCTGTAATTCCTGTCTCAAGTATTGCAAATCCCGTTGATTTACAAATTCTCGAAAACTTTGTTCAGGTTGACGTTGAGATTGATAAATGTTGATCAGCCGTTCCATTAGCTGGGGCAGTTGATCAACCATATATTCAGCATATAGCTCACGACCAAAATCGATATCACCATCACCAATATAAATTTTGTAAGTGGCAGAATCCTGACCTACTAAAGCAATATCACTAGGATGGTGCTGCACACAGGACTTTTCACAGCCAGAAAAATGCAAATTAATTGGAGCCTCTAACTGAATCAATTTCTCTAAATAAATAGCGATCGCCTTAGCATCAGCTTGAGTATCGGTATGGGCGGATTTGCAGCCCGTGATACCTGAACAAGCTGCGATCGCTGCATAGGGATGAGTTGGCGAAATTGATAATCCTAAATTCAAGATTGAATTGGCAACTTTCTCAATGTTGGCTTTAGCAATATCTGTCAATAGGAGATTTTGCCAAGGCGTTAATCGCAAAGCTCCACCGCCATATTGTTTAGCAAGTTCCGCTAATCCAAGTAATTGAGCAGTAGTTAATCTTCCCAATGGTGTCACCACACCAACATAAGCTAGTCCCGATTGTTTCTGATTATGCACACCTAAATGCCCATACTCATAAACTTCAAACTCTCTTGTTCCCCTGTCCCATTGAGGAAAATGGGATAGGAGTGAGGGTTTCAGGCTATAACCCAACTTCTCGGCAACTAGATCCAGATACTTTTCCATGCCCAAGTCATTGAGCAGTTCTCTCAATCTTGGCGGACGCGATCGCAGATTTTGAGAATCCTGTCCCAATTTCTGTTCTGTATAGGCTCGATAAACTTCCGTTAGGGCGGCGAGAACTGCAATTATTTGCGAATAGGAGATTAAAATCCCCGCTACTTTTTTAGAGCCTAATTGCAAGTTAAAGTGAACTTCGGCTTCGGCTTCACTCATCCTACGCATCGCTTTAAAGCAGATGTCATTGGGGCGATCGCTCACATTGATCGATTCACCACCATCAAAGCAAACACTGAATTTGTTAGATAGAATTGATAACTCTGGATGCTGTAACAAATAGAAGTTCCATGCTTTAACTAATGGAGTTGTATTGACAAAAGCGGTTGGATCAATCCCTGCGGCGGGACTTGCCATAATATTCCGTAAGCCATCGGTGCTAGCTTGGCTAGAAGCTAAGCCACAGTCTTGCAGATCGAGAAGTGTGTTTTCACTTAGGGCAGTACTGGTGCGGATTTGGAGATTAGCGCGATTAGTGATTTGGACTTCACTATTGCCAAATTGATCAACAATCTCACAAATCAACTGACATTGCGAAGCCGTGATTAGCCCCGCAGGTAAACGGATACGCGAAAGGATGCCATCTTGGGCGGTGGTGGCATTAAACAGGCTGGGACAGATAGCGGTAGTAGATTGCAATTGAGGAAATTCCAGAAATAATAATCACATTTGGAGAACGCGAAGCGCCCTCCAAATATTTAGAGACTGAGGGCGGCTTCAATTTTGGAGCGCTCTAGACTTTGACCGATAAATACTAAACGGGTTTGGCGAACTTCATCCTTTGACCACAGACGATCGTAGGAAGTCTCAAAGCGATCGCCGACACCTTGTAAGACCATTCGCATTGGCTTGTTCGGGACATTCACAAAGCCCTTGATGCGATAGATCTCTTGCTCAGCGATCGCCTGTTTCAAGGAAGTTAATAACTGCGAAGGCTCAAAGGCTTGCTCGGTAATAACATTAATCGAATTAATATTATCGTCATGCTCATGTTCTTCTTCATGGTCATGATGGCTGGGGCGCGAGTCGAGATTGTCTTCAACGGCAGCATTAAAGCCAAGCAGAATCTCAGGGCTGACATTACCCGCGTCACAGGCAACCACTTTCACGCCATCGCGCAACTCTTGCTTAAGCCAAGACTGCACCTTAGTTTGATCGTCAGCACTCACCAGATCGGTTTTGGTTAACAGAACCAAGTCGGCACAGGCTAACTGATCTTCAAACAACTCCTCTATTGGCGTTTCATGATCCAGATTAGGATCTTCTTGCCGCTGGGCATTGAGGGCATCAAGGTCACTCACAAAGCGACCATTGGCGAGGGCATCACAATCCACCACTGCCACCACGCCGTCAACGGTTGCGCCATTGCGGATTTCTTGCCATTTGAAGGCTTGGATTAATGGTTTCGGCAAAGCTAAGCCAGAAGTTTCGATCAGGATGCAATCGATTTGATCGCGGCGCTTCAGCAATTCCTGCATTGTGGGCAGAAATTCGTCCTGCACCGTGCAACAGAGACAGCCATTGGTTAGCTCCACAATGTTGGGCGTAATCTCTTTGCCATCTTCATCACAGACTTTGCAAGAGCGTAACAAGTCGCCATCAATACCAATCTCACCAAATTCATTAACCAATACGGCAATACGTTTGCCTTGATTATTTTGTAACTGCTGCCTGATCAGCGTCGTTTTACCACTGCCTAAAAAGCCAGTGATCACAGTTACAGGGATTTTCGCTGCCATTTTTAATATCCTATGGCGCAGGGAAAACTAAGGCTGAAATCTGCGAAGCCAACAAGCTTGCACCAACGCCACAAATGACTAAGCCAGCCGATCGCAAATTAGGGGCGATCGCAAAATCACCATTCAAGACCTTTTTACCAGCAAAAAAGGCTGCGCCTGAAATTAGCAATTGAATAATTGTAAATCCTGCCAAGTAAGACCATAGCGCCATGCTTTCTGCACCAAAAATGGCTTCGCCGTAAGCGTGACCATGAAATAAACCAGCGATCGCTGCTAAAGCCGCAACAACGAGATAATTAGGACTGTTTTTAATCGCTAATAAAACACCGAAGCCGAGTACTGAGGCTGATACTACTAGCTCAGTTAGGGGCAAGCTAACACTCATCAAGTGTAAGCCTGCGCCGATCGCCGCCGACACTACAAAGGCAAGAAGAATCCAAAAGCCCTGCTTCTTTACAGCCGCAAATAAGCCAATAGCAATGACGAAGGCTAAGTGGTCAAACCCAATCACAGGGTGAGCCAAACCTGACATAAAGCCTTCAAAAAAGTTGCTTGGTGTTTTGCCGCCCATCGGGTGGTGCGCGGCGGCAGGACTAGCAAATACTAAAAAGCTGAAAGCAAAGGCGATCGCCAATGCTTTGCTTTGAACAGATGCCAAAATTGGCGAAAAAATTCTAGACAAATTCATGATCTGTAACTCGCAGATATAAACAATAAGAACAGCTCTAGTGGGCATCCTGACTTTAGATGACTTTTAAATCAGCATCCTTTACAGTTGCGGTACAGCGTTGGATTCTCACCAAACTTTCCCCATTTTGAAGTTAATGCAGACAGTAATAATCTACTTAATTTCATTTTTAACGGCTGATCCCCGTTAAAACTAGAACATTCTTCTGACTTTACAACAGTTTGGACTCTGTGGGAAAAACACCCGATTAGCTTTACAAAAAACTAATAACGCATTGCGCTTTTATAAAACCCAGATAAATTTTTGAAAGTGCTGCTTAGCGGCACTTTCAAAAATTTATCTGTACCCTTTAAAGCCTCAATAGGCTGTAAGAATTCTAGGATAACTGGATATTGGGTATCTTTGGGTATCTCAATGTATCTATAGCTATCGCCAGTTTTGCTAGGACATAAAACCCAAAAGAGAGGGGCGGCGCACCGCGCCGCCTCTCTCTTTTGGGTTTTGAGAGCGCACAAATCACCATCTCAAAACGGTACAATTAGCCTATTTGAAATATGATTGCTCATAAGTGGTTATCTGTAATTGGTATTTGTGAAGATGGATTAGCAGGATTAAGCTCAGTAGCGCGATCGCTAATTGATGATGCCGAAATTTTAGTAGGCGGCGATCGCCATTTAGATATGTTGGCAGAGACTCCAAATGAACATCGATCAAGCATAGTTTGGGCATCACCAATTGAAGAAACCATTCAGCAAATAATTAATTTACGCGGTCAATCTGTATGCGTATTAGCCAGTGGCGATCCCCTTTGGTTTGGGATTGGCACAACTTTATTAAAAAGAATTCCCATTGCAGAAATCTCAATTATTCCCTTACCTTCAACTTTTAGCTTGATTTGTGCGCGATTAGGATGGTCGCTAAATGAAGTGGAAACTCTGAGTCTATGTGGTCGTCCTGCCGCACTTTTGCAAACCTATATTTATCCCAATGCCAAGCTTTTAATCCTTAGTGCAGGCAAAGACACACCGCAAATTGTCGCGAAAATGCTCTGCGATCGCCATTTCCGTAATAGCAAAATTACGGTCTTAGAACATCTCAACGGAACTAAGGAACGCATTATTTCTAGTGTCGCCAAACAAATTCAGGACTTTCCCGAATTTGCCGATCTTAATGCGATTGCGGTGGAATGTATTCCCAATTTTGAAGCAAAAATTCTTTCGCGAATGGTCGGACTGCCCGATGAGGCTTTTGACCATGATGGACAATTAACTAAGCGCGAAGTCAGAGCGATTACTCTATCGGCACTAGCACCTAATGCTGGGGAATTACTGTGGGATGTGGGTGCTGGTTGTGGCTCTATTAGCATCGAATGGATGCGAAGCCATCCACGATGTCAGGCGATTGCCATCGAAAAATCACGCACTGACTTTATTGCCAAGAATGCGATCGCCCTCGGTACGCCCAATCTCAAAATTATTGAAGGTAAGGCTCCTGAAGCTCTGCAAGATTTACCAATTCCTGATGCGATTTTTATCGGTGGCGGCGCGACTGCGCCTAATCTGTTTGAGCCTTGCTGGCAAAGTTTGCGATCGCAGGGGCGTTTAGTTGCTAATGTCGTCACCCTCGAAGGCGAACAGAAACTATACCAATGGCAGCAAAAATATGGCGGTACATTGACCCAAATTTCGATAAGCCGTGCTGAAGCGATCGGCACTTTTTTAGGATGGAAGCCCATGCGTCCTGTTACGCAGTGGCAGGTAATTAAGTCATAGCTTCTGGCTTTACTTTAGCTCGGTTGTCCTTGGACTACAGGCTGAACCTCATAGCTCTGTTGTAACTCGTTGAGTTTTATATTTTGGCTGCGAATACGTCGCGACAGTAAACGAATAATATTTACGGCAATGTCGGGAGTCTCGTCGATCGCCTCATAGAGTTGTTGCTGGGTAAGGACTAGACAGTCACAGCCCGTTATAGCAGTTACTGTAGCCGAACGCGGCTCGGCATCAAACAAAGACATCTCCCCAAAGCAGCTACCCTTATCTAATATCGCCAGATCCTTGTCGCCCAGATGTACCCTTACTCGACCCGCAACGACAATATAGAGAGAACGACCTTCCTGACCTTGGGCAAAGATCATTTTGCTAGGTGGATATGATACTTCATTCATGATTGAGGCTAGGCGCACCAAAAAATCATCCCGCAGCTCCTTAAAAATCGGAACTCCGCGCACCAATAGCAACCGATCAATACTGGTTAACATCGCCTAAGACTCCCCCAGCCCATTTGGGTTGCCAAGCATTCTGGCTCTAATAATAGGGTCTAAACCTTGATTATGATGGGAATTATCGCTTAAATTTGCGTTTTTTTTGCCATTACTTTGAAAATAGTAAGAAATTGCTTTAGCTTGAGCCAGTACCAAAGAGTCACGATCCTTTAACAGTCTGGGCAAAATTCTGACCAGTGATCGCGGCGAAGCAACTTGTAAGTAAGAAATCACAGACTCCCTCACAAAACCTGTGGGATGTTCAAGACAATTGAGCATCGCCTCAACGGAAATACTCCAACTTTGAACCCGCGCGACATGAAAACAGCAAGCCAACGTCCAATCCGATAGGCAATACCGCAAATCCACAAGCTGCTGCAATCGTCGGATTGATGACATATTTTGATAAGGGTGAATAGCTGCCAAAATATTCAGCTTTTCGCTAGTTAATCGATTATCAACTACAGATAGCAAAATCTGCTTCACACTCAGATCCACCGTATTGTCTAAAATCTCCATTCCTTTCGCCAAACTACCTTTTGAGCCAGAAAGAATATTAAAGGCTGCCGCTTGAATTGCTGAAGGAGAATAGAGTAATTTCATGATTAAAAAAATTCGATCCAAACTATCAAATGCTTCATTCTGTAAAGACTCAGTGAGCAACGCGACTTCAGTAGTTGGAAGTTGGTCTAGAGGCAAGTCTTCGACCGCCACCCAAACTTCAGTCATAATTCCTAACTCTTGGATGACCATTTTTTCAACACCACTCCTACCGAGTAGCTCTAAAATCGCTTCGATCCCTTGTTCTTGAGGTATGCGAATCAAGGAACGCAGGATCTGCCGCCGATGGTTGCCCCAAGACTTAGGCAAATTGTTAGCTAATATGGAAATAGAGGTAGTCGTGCAGATTTCTCCTAGAATGTCCCATGATTGGATTTTTACATTTTCAGGGCTGCGATCGCTGTGGGCGAGTTCTAGTAAAGAGCTGATTGCATCATCGCCAAGGGAGATCAATGCTTCGCGAGAAGCACGGCGCGTAGCTTTATAATGTAGCCCTCGAACTAAAGATGGGAAGTATTCACTAGCACGAGTTGCCGCGATCGCCCTCAACAAAGCACAACGCACCTCAATGGAAGGATCTTGCAATAACTGCGGCACATAAAACCGTAGGGACTGCAAAAAAGCCGCCTCTGCCAAAGCTCGACATCCTAAAACACGCTCAGGCTGCAAAGGGCTAGTGATCATATGTCGTAAAGTATTAGTCGCTTCGGCAACCTGTGGAGACGAGCCAAGGCGCATCATCAAGGCTACAGCAGTACCACGAATAATTGGATTTTGTTCTGGCCCTAGATATTTGCGTAGCCCATCAATATCACGGTTTTTTTCGTCGGCTAGCAACACATATCGTAGACATAAAGCCTGTACTTGAGGCGATGCGTTAGGTGACTGCATCACTTCACGAATGTAAGACAAATACTTAGACTCAGGATTTTCTAGCATTGCTTCAATGCTTTGCGCTTGCAAGTCTGGAGTCATCTGCGACAGCAAGGGAGCCAGTGACTCAGCAACCGCTTGCGGCGCAACCTGAGTCAGCAAATCAATACACACTGATTGCTCTAGTTGAGTTTCGGCACGAGCCATTGATTCGGAAACGGCGCGGCGCATTTCACGAGTATCAACAGTCAGTAGCGTAAGTTGTCCCCTTTCTACGCTTTGAATCAATAACTCTAAATAGCCGCGTCGCAATAGCCAGATTACAATAATCCAGATCAGAGCGACGATGACGATCGCCCCTGCAAACCAACGGGAGAATATATTTGAGTTGATTCCCCCCTGCATAAAAAGCAATGTAAAAACCCAGATCAAGACCCCTGCTCCACCTGTTGCTAGAGGGTCGGCAATCCCACGGACAAAAGACTGAATCTGGCTACGAAACTGATCGGGGACAGCCTGAAAAAGTGTGGGGGCGGTTGCAGCAACAATTGTAAATCGGAATAGTTCATCAAAAAACTTGAGGACTACGAAACCGACCAGCAGACCAAAGGGTGCAAAGCCTGCCAAAACACCTGTGATCACAATCCCGATAGGTGGCATAAGCACAGCAAAAAATACACCAATTCGCTCAATGATGCGACTGGAGCCAAAAAGCTGAAGGGCGAGCTTAAAGACTCCCATAATTCCGCCAAAAATCCCTAAAAAGCTACCGATCGCCTCCTCGGTTTTAAGATGAAATTCCAGTTGGGACTGGTACTGAAACTCGATCATAAAAAACAAAACCTGTGCGGCTATAAAAAATCCAAATAGCAGCCACACATATTTGCGGATATTGCTCGACATCGTGCGGGTGACAATTTCTGGATCTCCATCGGAGCTGTACACAGAATTGGGAAAGGCTTGGCGGTAGCGCGTACTTAGATAGAACAGCACACAAGAACCAACAAATAGCATTCCACTAGTGGCGAGGGTGATATTGGCTGCACCAGACCAACTCACCAAGAATGGATAAGAAAATCCTCCGATAATTTCTGCGATAATGATCCCTGTTGAGATCAGGGGAAAAGCCCGTTTAATTTCGCGAATATTGAAAAGTTGGTTGGCGGCTATGTCGTTGTTAATGTTACTTAATACATAGATGCCTTCAACCCAAAGGCGAATTCCAAATACTGCGATTAAGTAAATAAATGTCCCTTTTTGCGTCAACCCCATCCACGCAAGGGGCAAGGGTAAAGCTAGTAAAATCGAGATGCCTAGCATCACCCAGCGCAAAGGAAAAATTTTCTGTAACCATGAATAGAAAATACCAAAGGCAGTCACAACGAATGCTGTTGCAATATAAACCCAAATTAAATTCTCAGCGCGATAGGCTTCTAGAAATAATGTAGAGCTAGAATATTCGAGCCATACAGCGCCAATCGAGGTCGTGCAATAAAATAAAAACATCAAAAACGTGCGCTCAGCTTCGTCTGGTCGCAGGTTGACGATTTTTAAAAATCGACGCATCGAAGAATTAGGATTGGGAATGACAGGCGCATTCGCGGGTGAATTCATAGGTGATGGCGATCGTTTGACGATATGGTACTACAAGAACGCAAATCTGCAATGACAGCTATTTCTAGAATTACAGCAATTTCTCAAGGGCATCTCAATATTTGGGAAATTTGTCGGCGTAAGTACCAATATAAGTTTTTGGAAGAACTGAATCTGCCTGATGCTGATTTGCAAGGCAAGCAAAATTTGCTGTTGGGGGCAAATTTTCACTTGTTGATGCAACAGAAAGAAATGGGGCTGGATGTCGCGGAGTTGGCAGATAGCAACCCAGACTTACAAACTTGGCTGGATGCTTTTGAGAAGAACCCGCCTAAGATGATTACGGGCGATCGCCTGTGTGAGCATCGCCGCACCTTAGAAGTTAGTTTATTTGAGGACAAGCCTGATACTGCTAATCTTCAAACTTCGCTGCATCATATTGATAATCCCGATTATGGTCAAGGGTATTTTGTCTTAACTGCAATTTATGACTTATTGATTTTGGGCGATCGCCAAGGGCAAATCCTTGACTGGAAGACGCATCAGGTCGCGATTTCTAAAGCAAAGCTTCAAAAAAATTGGCAAACTCGTCTTTATTTATATCTACTAGCGAAGACAACTAATTACGCCCCTGATCAGCTATCGATGACCTATTGGTTTGCTAATACCGCTAAGTCAGTGATTATTGATTATTCACAGGCTGAATATATTAAAACTGAGCGTAAGTTGCGGCAAATTTTGACCGAGATTTGGGAGACTATTGATTATCCCAAGTTGCCTTCAGGTAGTAATGACTGTAAATATTGTGAATTTCGCGATCGCTGCGATCGCGGTGAACAATTCAGCCGTGATTTACCGAGCCGTATCGAAGATATTCCTGAAGTTGTGATCTAACCGTAAAAATTAACTTTTATGGTTAGATATAGCTGTCGCCGCTTATGTTAAGACAAGCTAAAACCCAGAGACTAAGTTGCGGCGCTTCGCGCCGCAACTTAGTCTCTGGGTTTTATGTCCTACATTTGGCGACTGCTATATCTGTGCAAAGCGCTGAAAATGTCAAAATTGGCTTGTTAATGTTATGGGAGGTGAGGTGATGTCTCTAAAAGCTGGCAAAGAAGCCCTGTTGCGAAAGCGCTATACCGAAGCGATCGCCATCTTGACGAAATATTGCCAAACTAGCCTTGATGAAAACTCCAAGGACTATGTGCAGGCTCAGATTTGGTTAGTTTCGGCATACAAAAAAACAGGACGCGCCGACAAAGCGATCACCATTTGTGAGCAATTAGCCACCTCCAACGATCCCCAACTGCAAAAGTGGTCGCAAAAGTCGATCTCTACTTTGCAATCAATTTTAAATCAGCCGCCCAGCGATCGCATTCAACGTAATGAAGATGTTGCCTCTGTAGTGCAGTCCGATCCGCGCCGCTATCGCAAATCAGACGTAACTCTAGCTCTACCTTCTCGCTATACTTACTTTCTAATTGCCTCGATTATTGTCACCATCTTGTCAATCATTGGATTGCAATTTTTAGGAGGCTACCTAATCTCGCTAATCTTTACCGATAACTTCTCTCAGGCTTGGTTTCAACTAACGGCGATCGTCACAGGTGTAGTTAGCATTCTGCTGTTTTTTATGTCGCCTTGGATTATCGACATTACCCAAAAGCAATATCACCGTATTCAATGGATTACTCTAGCGGACTTAGACGAAAAGAGTCCTGAGTCGGTTGAGATAATTGAGAAGTTTTGCGAAAAATACAATATCTTTGTGCCGCGATTGGGATGGATTGAAGATGACGCTCCTGTGGCTTTTATCTATGGAGTAATTTCTAACTCAGCGCGGATTGTAGTTAGTCGAGGATTATTTGATTGTCTTGATGATGATGAAATTGCCGCCGTGTATGCCTATCAGCTAGGTCGGCTCCGCAACAAGAGCTTTGCCGTTTTGACTTTTGTTTCGGCTCCCGTCCAGATTCTTTATTACATATATGTGTTACTTAGCCGCGCTAGCTATCGCGCCAAGATTGCCAAGCAAATCTGGCAAATTGCCGCCACCTGCGCCCACACAGTCTATAACCTCAGCAATTACTTACTAATTTGGTTATCCCATGCGAGTACTGTGCTTAGCGATCGCTTTGCAGCCGAGGTGACAGGCAACCCCAATGCGCTTGCGCGCGCCCTGCCCAAAATGGCAAGACAAATGCTGCCCTATAACCAACCTGCGATGCCAACCAATCGTCTTTTGGAGTCAACTAGAGCCTTGGGGATTTGCGATCGCCAGACTATGACGGCGATTGGCTTAGCGATGGAAATTGCCCATGCAGGACAGACTGATCAAAATCCCTATCGTGTTTTCCTTTGGGAAATCTGTAATCCGTGGCGGCTCTGGCTAGAGATTCATTCCACCCATCCTCTAGTGGGTAAGCGACTCAAGTTTTTGTCAGGCTATTCCAGACAGTTAGGACTGCTGACTGAGTACGACTTTGCCGAATTACTTAAAGAAGAGAAGAAACTCAATAAAAGAAAACTCTATCAAGACTTTTGGCGCGATCTCTTGATTCAGATTTCACCATTAATTGGCATTGCGATCGCCGCGATCGTTGCTAACTTATTTTCTCAGCTATACAACCGATGGCTATTAATTAGCTTGTCAATGATTGGTTTAGGTTTGGGCTTTATGTTTCAAGGCAGTCTGCGCTATCCAGATTTTCGCCGTGTTTCGGATACTGACTTGGTTAGCTTGCTCACCGATCCCTATGCGAGTTATGTACAAGGTACACCCGTGCAGATTCCTGGAGAACTGTTAGGCTATGGAACCGATGACTTTTACTTAGGTTATGCCATGCGTCTAGAAGACCAAGGCGGGTTGGCTTTTCTCAATTACATTCCCAACTTCCATCAATGGATTATTGATCCTTCTAATGCGATTAAAAATCTAGAGATCCTACGCGATCGCTCAGTAATTGCCACAGGCTGGTTTCGGCGCGGCAAGTTTCCAATTATCGACCTATCAACATTGCAACCAATTATGGAAGATCGCCCAAAACAACGCGCTTCCCTAACTAGCCATCACCAATTTTGGAATAAT
>JBBQRB010000070.1:0-14130 GCA_038215315.1 Pseudanabaenales cyanobacterium | reverse complement strand
TATTTTCAGTGAGGGTAATTGTATTTGGACTAACTTGAAATTCTTGGGCGATTGTGGCTTTAGTTGCATCATATTCTGAAATCATCCACGATCCTGCGGCATTGGAGAAACAGCCTAGCTCCTCAATATGACGAAAATTTTTGCTAATAGCCTCTAGCGCTGCCCCACACATAACCCCCTGTCCGCCGTAATTAAAGTAAGTGCGGTTATTAGCTTCTAAAGCAGGAAAATGCGATCGATGTGCGTATAGATCTATTTCGCGATCGCGCTCCAAAGTATTTGAATCTAAACTATTAGAAAATCTCGCTGAAGAAATCAAAACCAACTCCTACAAAATGTTCAGCTAAGTAGGCAAGCATAATTAAACCCAAAACTCAAAAAGCTGTAGCGCACGCGCAGCGTGCGCTACAGCTTTTTGAGTTTTAAAGTCTCTTTTGCCTACCTACTTAGCTGTCGCCAGTCTTGTTAGGACATAAAACCGAAAAGAGAGTGGCGGCGCGCCGCCGCCTTCTTTTCGATTTTGATTTGTCCTGATCCAAGTGGCGACAGTTATACTTTTTGTGCTTTGACTGCTTTACAAGTTATTATGGTTGACGGTCAAAATTACATTTTTCTAAAGTTTCGCCAGTAACATCATGATGCGTAGCAACTATTGCGGTCACCTCAATGCCGAACATATCGGACAAACAGTTAGCGTATGCGGTTGGATTGATCGCAGAAGGGATCATGGTGGCGTGATCTTTTTGGACTTACGCGATCGCACAGGTATCTTGCAAATTGTTGGCGATCCGCAACGTAATCCAGAGTCTTACCATCTCGCAGGCGAGTTGCGAAATGAATATGTAGTTAAAATTGTTGGCAAAGTTTCTAAGCGTCCAGAAGAATCGCTCAATCCTAAGCTTGCCACGGGCGAAGTGGAAATCTATGCTGAATCTATTGAATTGCTCAATGCCGTCAGCAAGCCCCTACCTTTTCTGATTTCTGAGGCTGACACAATCAAGGAAGAATTGCGCCTTAAATATCGTTACCTCGATATGCGTGGCGATCGCCTAGCCAATAATCTCAAGCTACGATTTGAAGTTGTCAAATCAATTCGCCGCTTTCTTGAAGATGAATATGGATTTATGGAGGTGGAGACACCTATTCTCTGTCGCTCCACACCTGAAGGTGCGCGGGACTATCTTGTGCCGAGCCGAGTCAATGCTGGTCAATGGTATGCATTGCCACAGTCGCCTCAGTTATTTAAGCAGTTGTTAATGGTGGGCGGATGCGATCGCTACTATCAGATTGCGCGATGTTTCCGTGATGAAGATTTGCGAGCCGATCGCCAACCAGAATTTACGCAATTGGACATGGAAATGAGTTTCATGTCTCAAGAAGAAATTATTGAACTCAATGAGAACTTGATTCGCTATATTTTTAAAACTGTGAAAGGGCTTGAACTAGGCGAGTTTCCAAGGCTCACTTATGCTGAGTCGATGGATCGCTATGGTTGCGATCGCCCTGACACTCGTTTTGGCATGGAACTGGTGAATGTCACTGATCTATTCGCCAATTCAGGATTTAAAGTTTTTGCTAACACGGTAGCAAATGGCGGAATGATTAAGGTTTTGCCTGTGATCGGTGGTGATGCGGCGATTTCTAATACTCGCATCAAGCCAGGTGGCGACTTGTCTAACTTAGTCTCCCAATATGGCGCGAAAGGATTAGCATTCATCCGTGTCCGTGAAGACGGTGTTATTGATACCATCGGCGCTCTCAAAGACAGCCTCACTGAAGAAGTGAAACAGGAGTTACTAGAACGCACAGGGGCAACTGCTGGCTCAATTCTGTTATTTGGGGCTGGCGAAAAGGCGATCGTTAATGAGTCCCTCTATCGCTTACGTCTGGCTCTCGGTCACGAGTTGGGGTTAATTGACAAAGACAAACTTAATTTTGTGTGGGTGACAGATTTCCCCATGTTTGAGTGGAATGCTGATGAGAAACGCCTCGAAGCTCTGCATCATCCATTTACATCTCCCAGATTGGCAGATATCGCTAATGGTCAGCCTATTGATGTGAATACGATCGCCCAAGCCTATGACCTCGTGCTAAACGGCACTGAGATTGGAGGTGGCAGCATTCGGATCTATAAACGCGAAGTGCAAGAGAAAGTATTTGCGGCGATCGGCTTAAGCGATGAGCAAGCTAAGGAGAAATTTGGCTTTTTGCTGGAAGCTTTTGAGTACGGCACTCCTCCTCACGGCGGATTGGCTTTTGGTCTTGATCGTCTAGTAATGCTGATTGCTGGAGCCGACTCGATCCGTGATGTGATTGCTTTCCCCAAAACACAGCAGGCTCGCGATCTGCTAACTGATGCACCTTCGACAGTAGATGATTCTCAGTTAAAGGATCTCCATGTAAAGGTGTCCTTGCCTCCTGCTAAGAGTTAAAAAAGCTGTGGCGCACGCTGCGCGTGCGCCACAGCTTTTTGGATCTAGTTATTTGAAAGGGTTGCTTTGCCACCATTTCAAAAAATCTCTTGGTTATGATACGCTATGGCAGTCTCAGACCTGTGATATTGGGCATGAAGTTTTTACCAGAATCTTCAAAACTAAAGGCAAATGATGCGCTTGCGAAAGAATTTCCGATCGCAAAACTCCCCCCTAGCGCTCAAAGCTCAGAGGATAATTCTTCAATTAATCAAGTAGAAATTGCCCAAGTAGAAATTAATCAACGCGATTACTTTACATGGTCAGATTTCTATGTTGTTTTGAGTATTCCTATAGTGAGTGGATTAACTTACTTAGGTCTTATTTATTTATATAATCCCTCGTCTATTAGTTGGCTAGCGCCTTCAGAAGCACCCGCATTTTATTCCACTTCTCTGTGGAATGCACCCAAAAGTATTAAGCAAATTCAGAGTGAATTAGGAGAAGTTCAGCTTAAACTAGGTGAGAAGTATGGACTCCAAAAAGAACAATCTTTATATACAGTTTTAGAGACAGAAACACAGAACATTCGAGAGATTCGTCTCTATCAAACTATCTGGGATCGTGGAGAAGAGAAGTTCTTACTAGTTAGCACAACCACTGTTGCTGGCGTAGATGAGTACTTTGTGCGATCGCCTTTGCTCAAATATGCTACATCTCCCTCACCTGAGAAGCGACAGCCTAATCGTAAGCGCCTTCCTCTAAAAAAACTTTCTCTATTAAAAAATTCTCTCAGTGACTATGGTGGAACTTGGTTCGCAACATCGGGAAATGTTGATGGGATCGCCTACGGACAAATTTACTATTTTTTAGAAGGTCAGAAATCGCAGTTATTTGAACTTGAAAGCTGGACAAGTCCTCTTGGAGAACTTCCCAATTGGCAACAGGTTCTATCAAATCAGACTTGGCAATTAGTAGTCAATCAGACTCAGAAATTTGAACCTCTATTTACAATCTGGCAGCCAGAACTAATAACTAATAAAAGCAATGGTAAGCCAATCAATTTGCGACAGATAACTCTAAACGAAGCTAAAAACCAACCCCAGAAATATCGTGATGCTCTACTGATGGCAAGCGTAGGGCTTTGGAATCCTGCTTTAGAGAATTTTAATACAGTGACGACAGAAATGCGATCGCAGGGGCAAACCCTCTCACCATATCTGCAAGAGCAGTATGATCTTATCTCCTTTCATGCAAAGATCACATCTTCTCAGGTGCAAAGATCGCTAAGCAATCTTGGTGAAAAAGCCTTAGTCAACATCATTGATGGACGATGGGAAGAGGCGATCGCGATCGCCAATGATCCTGAATATAAAGGCGAGCAAATCGCTGAGATGCTAGCCAAATATCATCCCCACATCTGGCAGAGAGTGTCAACATTGCTCACTTATACAGGAGTCAAAAAAGAAATCAAACTTTGGGGTGGCTTAGTGATTTTGCATCGTCAAGGATTGAGAAGCGCCGAAAATTGGTTGCGATCGCAGAAGGTTGAGGCAAAAGATTACGATCAACTATTACAAAGACTTGATCTAGCACCGATATCGATTAAGCCAAATCAATTGATCGGGACTGTTAGTTACATTGGTAAGGGCAATGCTGGTACTGATTGGTTTTTGCCACCACCTAAGCTAAAAGATGGTCAAGCGTGGTATGAGGTTAGCATTAGCCTTATCAAAGATGGTAATCAATGGATTAATGCTCCCTTTGTAGAACTTAGCGATCGCTCCTCACTACTACTATGGAAAATCTTGGGGCTTTCCCTCAATCCAAATCTGGGGGTAGTACTATACGATGCCTATGGAGAATCTAAAGCGGCAAATCTCACGGCTCAGTCGCTTTGGGTAAGCAACAATGGCAGCCTAAAAATTCTCGCGGCTGGAGAAGCTGGATTAGCTCCTTTGCTAAGTACGAGTATTATTGCCCCATTAGTTACTAGCGGCGGCGCTTTTGAGCCACCCAATGGCATCTCCGTTAATTGGCAAACAATCACACCAGCGACAATTGAACGCATAATTCGGACTATATATAGTGAGTTGCAACGCAATGGGCAAGTATCACTAGATATCGAAGAATTTAGTGTTCTTGTGCAGCAACAGTGGACGCTCTTGTCTGTAAATTTAAATGGTTTTGGCAAGCCAGAGTATTTGCTGTTGCTTGATCGTGAGCAAGTTGACCTTGGCGATCGCCATTATCCTTTGGCGATCGCCTTCACTAGCGAAGGTTCACTTTTATTTAGTGATGTAAGTGGCAGTAGGATTTGGGTAGATGTCTTACCGAGCAACACCAATGGACAAATTCTCACTTTTCGTGATGGGAGCTATGAAGTCTGGAGTCTAAAGTAATCAAAGCCTTCATTTTTACCCAGCTAAAATCTAAACCTAAAAATCATTAAAAGCGTCGCTCTGCAACGCTTTTAATGATTTTTAGCAGTTCGTTTGATTGGGAATTGCTGTAGCATTACTATAGCAAAGCAAGTTTTGCTATATAGCGATCTACGAATGTTATTGAGGTATAGGTGATCCATCGGTTATTAGTTTGTACGACCTGTGCTAGTACTTGGCAAAATGGTAAAAAAGTGGGAGTCAGTGGTGGCGAAAACTTATTTAGTGAACTAGTTCAGTTACAGCAAAATTGGGACAGGCGATCGCAATTTGAAGTTCAAGCTGTGTCCTGCATGAGTGCTTGTAGTCAGTCTTGTGTGGTGGCATTTGCGGCTGAAGATAAGTATTCCTATCTATTTGGAAATCTACCTAGCGATGTTGAAAATATGGCTATCACCACTTCAGCAATCTTGACTTGTGCCGAGATTTATAGCGATCGCGCTGATGGAATGTTAGCTTGGAAAGAACGACCCGAACCGTTAAAAAGTGGCGTAGTTGCCCGTCTTCCTCCCTTCAAATAAGTGATGCTGCGCTTTGCGCCACAACGCTAATCTTTCACAGGGAAAGGAGTA
Source organism: Pseudanabaenales cyanobacterium (assembly GCA_038215315.1). Lineage (GTDB taxonomy): Bacteria > Cyanobacteriota > Cyanobacteriia > Pseudanabaenales > Pseudanabaenaceae > Pseudanabaena. The sequence continues at coordinate 8,706 of JBBQRB010000070.1, read as the reverse complement.
AAACAAAGTTCACCCTGTTGGATTTTTAAAATCTTAGTTATTAATGTATTATTAATTTGCGTAATAAAACTTATTGAGTCTTAAAACTCCACTCTATGAAAACACAAAAAACCACAGGTTTTCTGATCAAAACCGTTAGCATTGCGATCGCTACAGCCAGTCTTCTCGTCGGACTCCCCTCCCTAGCTAACACTCACTCCACACCGATGTCTTCCAAAAAGACAACCGCAGTCAAAGCTGGAAATATAGTTCAAGTTGCTGTTGCTAATGGCTCTTTCAATACTCTAGTAGCGGCTGTCAAAGCTGCTGGTTTAGTTGATACCCTCTCAGGCAGGGGGCCATTCACTGTATTTGCGCCAACTGATGCTGCATTTGCCAAACTCCCTGAAGGAACTGTTGCTGGATTGCTAAAGCCTGAAAATAAGGCAACTTTAGTCAAGATTTTGACTTACCACGTTGTCTCTGGAAATGTTCCTTCTAAAAATATTAAAGCTGGATCAGCTTTGGTCAAGACCGTTGAAGGCAATGCAATTAAAGTAACCAAGACCAGTAAGGGCGTTGTTATTGACAACTCCAAGGTTGTAGCAGCCGATGTCAAAGCCAGTAACGGCGTGATTCATGTAATCGATACGGTTTTACTACCTCCTGATTTGTAAGTAGTTACGCAAACCCAAAAAAGCTGTGGCGCACGCGAAGCGTGCGCCACAGCTTTTTTGATTTTAAGGTTTGTTTTGCCTAGATCGCAAATACAAAGGTGACACAATGTGTCACCTTTGTATTTGTGATATCTGAGAATTACTGACTAAAAAGCTTTAAAATCAAGGGGCTAATGCAAATTTGCAAATTTGTAATACTCGCTTCCAAGTATTAAGAATAAATATTAAAACCCAAGAATTATCGGTGCGGCGCGAAGCGCCGCACCGATAATCTTTCACTGGGAAGGGAGTATCACTATTAATTGCACATCTAGTTGCATAGACATCTGCCCCAAAATTAAAAGCCAAAATTCAAGTTTGTAATACCTCATGCAAGGCACGCTCAGAGAAATCGACGTAAGTACTATCATTAAACTTATTGAGCTTGGTCAACGAACTGGCGAGTTGTTGATTGAGTCAAATACAGGTAAATTCTGGTTTTTGTTTTTTGATCGAGGGGAACTAATCTACGCAACTGAAGCAGACACCAACCTAACTCGACTGCAAGATTACCTATATGGATTGGGGTTAGACTACGCCCTTGATAGCTTAACGACTTCCAAGTTAGGGGTTAATGTGCTGGAATATGGTCAAATCTGGTCACTTCTAGAATCTAAAGTTGTAGATTTATATCAAGCGAAGATCATCTTGGAAAAGATGATTCGAGAAGTGCTTTTTGATATTCTCGGTCTTTATCAAGGTAACTTTGTTTTTGAAGTTAGCCCAGCCCTGACCCCAAAGCTATCTAGACTCAAGTTTTCTCAGATAGTATCTGGGTATTCGCGTCAGTTACAAGCATGGCAGCAGTTTTACCCATTTTTAGAGTCTGTCGAACAAATCCCTACTCTAATCGTTCCAGAAGCTCTACCAGAGCTGAATACTTGGATCAACGGCAAAAATAGTATTCGTCAAATATCAAGGTACTCTGACTGGGATATTTGCAAGGTGGGGCAAAATATTTACGCAGCGATCGCTTCACGACAGGTTCTGATTTCTGCCTCAAATGCTAATGTCGTTGCCAAAACAGAGGAGCGATCGCCCAGAATTTTATGTATCGATGATAGTGTGACGATATGTAGAGCGGTTGAATATATTTTGCACAATCATGGCTATCAGGTGATGGCAGTAGCCAGTCCTACTAAAGCTCTGAGCCTGATTTTTCAACATAAGCCAGACTTAATTTTGTGTGATATTGCAATGCCTGAGCTAGATGGGTATGAACTATGCGGAATGCTTCGCAAATCCAGTGCTTTTGCGAAAACACCCATTATTATGCTCACAGGCAAAGATGGATTTATTGATCGTGTTAAGGCAAGAATGGTAGGGGCGACAGAATATTTAACCAAGCCTTTTGGCGAAAGGGAACTCTTAACAACTGTAGAAAAGCATTGTAAACATTAAGTTTCTAAACCCCAAAGAGTAGATGGCGGCGCTTCGCGCCGCCATCTACTCTTTGGGGTTTAAGAGAGCGCGAAGCGCTGTAAAGTACTTGCTATTCCTAACCTTTCCAACTTCTTAAATAAAAGCTAAGATAATAATCATGAGCGGTGCATTGCGCCGCTCATAACCATTTAAGTAAGTAATTGCTACATTAACTATTGATGAATTAACACATTATGTCTACACCACAACCAGAGTCTTCCGTTGCTCAAGACCGCATTATCTTTTTTGATACCACACTACGCGATGGCGAACAGTCCCCAGGCGCAACCCTGAACGTGGAGCAAAAACTGCTAATCGCGCAGCAACTGGTTCGACTTGGTGTAGACATCATCGAAGCAGGCTTTCCCTTTGCGAGTAAGGGCGATTTTCATGCTGTCCAAGAAATTGCCAAACTCGTCGGCACAGAGTCGGGTCCTACGATTTGCGGTTTGGCAAGGGCAACCAAAGCCGATATCGATGCGGCGGCTGAAGCCGTCAAACCTGCGGCAAAGGGGCGCATCCATACCTTCTTGGCAACTTCAGATATTCATTTAAAATATAAGCTCCGCAAAAGTCGTGAACAAGTCTTGGCGATCGTGCCTGAGATGGTTGCCTATGCTAAGTCTAAGGTCGCTGACATTGAATTCTCGCCTGAGGATGCAGGACGCTCCGATCCTGAGTTTCTCTATCAAGTCCTAGAGGCTGCGATCGCGGCAGGGGCAACTACCGTCAATATCCCTGACACCGTGGGTTATTTGACTCCTTCCGAATTTGGTACTTTGATCAAGGGCATCAAGGACAATGTGCCGAATATTGATCGCGCCATTATTTCGGTGCATGGTCACAATGATCTTGGTTTGGCGGTGGCTAACTTCCTTGAAGCTGCCAAAAACGGCGCTCGGCAAATGGAATGTACGATCAACGGCATCGGCGAACGCGCAGGTAATGCCGCCCTCGAAGAATTGGTGATGGCACTCCATGTCCGTCGTTCCTATTTCAATATCTTCCTCGGTCGTCCTGAAGAGTCCACCGCACCCCTCTGCAACATTGACACCAAGCAGATTTACAAGACTTCGCGCCTTGTTTCCAATCTAACGGGAATGTTGGTGCAACCAAATAAAGCGATCGTCGGTGCGAATGCCTTTGCCCATGAGTCGGGCATTCATCAGGACGGCGTATTAAAAAATCGCCTCACCTACGAAATCATGGATGCTAAGTCAATCGGCTTAACCGATAACTTGATCGTACTTGGTAAGCTTTCAGGGCGTAAGGCCTTGAGTTCTCGTCTTAAAGAGCTTGGCTTTGAGCTTTCGGAACAGGAACTTAACGCCGCCTTTGTGCGCTTTAAGGAACTTGCCGACAAAAAACGCGAAATCAGCGATCGCGACTTAGAGGCAATCGTCAATGATGAGATTCGTCATGCGCCCGAAGCCTTCAAGCTTGATCATATCCAAGTAAGTTGTGGCGATCGCGCGATTCCCACCGCAACAATCACGATTGTGATGCCCGATGGTACAGAAGTTACCGATGCCTCCGTGGGAACTGGTCCAGTTGATGCCATTTATAAAGCGATTAACCGCATCGTCAATGTCCCCAACAACTTGATCGAGTACTCAGTCCAATCAGTGACAGCAGGCATTGATGCCCTCGGTGAAGTCACTATTCGCCTCAAGCATCCCGATGTCGGCACTTTCTCTGGACATTCTGCCAATACCGATGTGATTGTTGCCTCCGCTAGAGCCTATCTCAATGCTCTTAACAAGCTTCACTTCGCGCTCCAAGCAACTAGTGCCTCTCCAAATGCCAAGGCAGGCGATCGCGAAAAGCTCAAACAAGAAGCAACTTTGTAGTTAGTGATAACTTGATGCGACACAAAGCGCCGCACCAAGTTAGGATCGCAAATTAAATAAAACCCAAATATGATTCGTCGGGCTTCGCCCGACAAATCATATTTGGGTTTTATCGTTTTTTTTACCTTCTAAATCGTAATAGTCAGTTTTTACAATCTGCTTTGATCTGGCGATCGCCAAAGCATTATCTGCCACATCTTCAGTAATTGCCGAACCTGCCGCGATATTTACATTTGCGCCGATGGTGATCGGAGCTACTAGAACTGAGTTAGAACCTGTTTTACTGCGATCGCCAATTACAGTTTGATGTTTTTTGAAACCATCATAATTGGCGGTAATCGTACCTGCGCCGATGTTGACTTGTGTGCCGAGGGTGGCATCACCGAGATAGCTTAAGTGTGCTGCATTAGTGCGATCGCCGATCTTGGCATTTTTTAATTCCACAAAGTTACCAATACGGCATTTTTCGCCAACGATTGATTCCCCACGAATTCGTGCAAAAGGTCCTATGCGAGAGTTATCACCGACTTGGCTGTCTTCGATTACTGAAAATTGCACCTCGCAGTTCTCCCCAATAATACTATTAGAGAGCATTGTCGAAGGGCCAATAATGGAACCAGTACCGACTTTACTATGACCGCGCAAGTGAGAATGCGGCTCAATAATTACATTAGGGGCAAGTTCCACATCGTCATCAATGGTAATAGTTTCAGGCAGTAACATCGTTACACCTGCGCACATCCACTTCTCTCTGGCGCGTTTCTGTAAAACCTCATAGGCATGAGCTAGCTGAATGCGATCGTTAATTCCTAAACTCTCGTCAGGATCTTCTAGATCACTAGCATAGACTGATTTGAGATAATCGAATACCTCTGTTAAGTAATATTCTTTTTGAGCGTTATTGGTGGTTAGTTTTGGAAGGGCTTGGGCTAGCTCTTGCCAATTAAAACAGTAAACACCCGTACTTACGCGCTGATTGAGAAGTTGTTCGGGGTTACAATCCCTATGCTCAATGATGCGATCAATCTTCATGTCGCGATCGCAAAATACCCGACCATAACCAGTTGGATTGGGCAAAATCGCCGTTAAGACCGTTGCCGAGGCATTGTGCTGACGATGGCTATCGATTAGGGCTTGGATTGTTTCCGTTCGCATCAAGGGCGAATCTCCTGTCAATACAACCAATTCCCCTTCAAATCCTGTCAAAGGTTCTATTAACTGCTGGATAGCGTGCCCCGTTCCCAATTGTTCTGCTTGCTCAGCAAATTCTAAATTAGGATAATCGGCAAGAGATGTCCTGACTTGATCGCTACAGTAGCCAACGATCGCAATGCGGCGATCGGCTTTGAGCGCATTGGTTGCATTGAGAACTCTCTCGACAAGGGACTTGCCACCAAGGGGCTGCAACACCTTGGGGAGAGCCGACTTCATGCGAGTTCCTTTCCCCGCCGCCAAAACTGCCACTGCTAACATAAATTTGCTTCTGATAGATTGCTATAAATTTACCTCATAATTAAACCCAAAACCCAAAAAGCCGTAGCGCACGCGCAGCGTGCGCTACAGCTTTTTGGGTTTTAAGGTTTCTTTTGCCTAGTTACTTACTCCCTTCCCAGTTAAGAATTAGCGTTGCGGCGCTCCGCGCCGCAACGCTAATTCTTGGGTTTTAATGTCTATTCTTCTACTGAGAAGGGAGTAAGACATTAGCGATCGCTTGTTTTTGTTCTGCATCATAACCCCATTTTTCAAGGAATGCTGCATATTCGCCATTGTTTGAGGTGGCTGAGTTCAGCATTTGGCTAGCAATTGCACGAACTTCGGGCAGATCGACTTTTTCAATTAACAAAGCAGTGCGTTTCGCTACGCGATCGGAATCATTGGCTTGATCGGGGCTGTCATTATGGCGATGGGTGATTGCCATGGCGGTAGACATGGCGAGATTTTTGACTAGTAATTCGGCGATCGCCTTTGGTTCTGCTTGCAATGCTTTGATAATCGCAGGGCTGGGATTGTCGGCGAGTTCGCATTCCCCTGTCAAGAAGCAAACAAAAAAGCCTCTGGCTCCGTTGGAAGTTTTGACAAGGTTGGTAATTTCTGATTGCAGTTGAGCATCATCAAGATCGTTACGCGATAGAAGATTCTCAGTGTAGGCGATCGCTTCTTCAAAAGTCATTGGTCTCTTGGGTTGCAGCAAACTTAGTAAATGTCCTTCAGGCGATCGCATGGCAGCAACTTTGCCAAAGGAAGGTTCGCGCACTCGCCCTTGCAAGGATGCGCCGAGGGACTCTAATTTCGCGATCGTTGCCATCAGATCTTCAACATGAAAACTGAGGATGGGCGATCCCCCTGCTTCTGGCTGATTTTCAGCACCATGCATAATAATTCTTGTACCATTAGCATCTAGCTCCGCCATGTTGGGACTTGCTTTAACTACTGTCAGCCCTAAGCCTGCCTGATAGAATTTCACAGCCGCAGGCACATCTTTGATCATCAGCATAATGTGACGGAATTGAATAGTCATTTTTAATTTTTCCTAAATAGAATAATTGATAAGTAGGCAAGCATAATTAAACCTAAAACTCAAAAAGCTGTAGCGCTCGCGCAGCGAGCGCTACAGCTTTTTGAGTTTGATGATCCTTTTGCCCACATACTTAGTCAAAAGGATCATCAAGCCCATTTCACAACATTCTTTGCAGCAAGGCTCCTGACATTTCCAAATAATTGTCTGATTAACTCGTTACAGCTTATTGAGGCTTTAAAGGGTACAGAGAAACTTTTGAAAGTGCCGCTTCGCGGCACTTTCAAAAGTTTCTCTGGGTTTTAGAACAGCGCAAAGCGCTGTAATAAAACTAACGTGGGCAGGGTGCGATCGCGCAACAATAAATAATTAAATCTAAATTTTTGAACTATCATCAACCCAAATTGGCTTAAGACTATCCCCAATTTAAGAATTATATAGCTGTCGTCAAGTGTCCTACTCTCTTCCCAGTGAAAGATTCGAGTTGCGGCGCACCGCGCCGCAATTCGTCTTTTGGGTTTTGACTGGCGACAGCTATAAAAAAGGAAAGGATGGGCTGCGCTAAGCGCAGCCCATCCTTTCCTTTTTAGCGGCTTTGAATATGTTTACAGGTTATTCCTCTAGTTTGATGAGAATTAAAGGAGATTGAAGAATCTATCGAGAAGCCGAAACTAGACGCTGATCTTGAATCTTGCTCTTGGCAGTTTTAAAATCGGTCGCAAGCTGCTTCTGTTGATCGTCGCCAAAACTACCATTAATACGAGGGAACATTTCATCTTCCTCTTCTTTGACGTGTGCATTTACATCTGCGGCTAAAAGCTCTACCGCAGCCTTAAAAGCAACCGTATCTTCACAATTCATCGCTTTAATCTGTTCCAATGTTTGCTTCATTTTGGCTTGCTCGTCATACAGACTCTGAATGTCGTCGTAGTAAGGACGCACAACAGGATAGATGACTTCCTCCTCAGCTTCAGAATGGGCGCACAAGTCTTGATAGACCTGCCCAAAATATTCTTCTAGCTTTTGAGGATCATTAGTAGCTTTGATCTGAGAGAGCAGAGCAAAGACCTTAGTGTGATCGAGTCGAATCAGATCACAGATCGTCATTTCATGATCGGTGCGACTAATGATACTGCCAGCAATGCCACTAAGAGCCGCGATCGAATCCTGCACTCTTGACCACAAACCACTATCAGAAGGCTTGCCAGTCAGTTCCATCGTACTTAGGGATTCCATGATCCCTTTGAGTTGCTCCTCATGTCCACGATTTTCAAAGTTGACGGCGTTGAGAGGAGCGATCGCTACAGCAATATCGGCTCCTACGACTTGACCAGCCTTATGAACAAGAATTCCTGCCATTGCTTGAGTGTGCTTGAGAAGCTCATGCTTTGCCACTTTATCAAACAAAGAGAGATCTGCGTCTTTCATCATTTTGCCGACTTCTTCAAACTCTTCTTGTGTTGTTGATTTTGGTTCGGCTTTAATCCCATACTGCACAATTACAGTATCGATAATACCTAAGTTCTTCTGATCATCTCTGAGAAAACCTTCTAATCGATTTGTGATCTCTCGATCTGGGCAAGCAGCAATTAAACTCTTTTCATTGGCAATTAGCAAATTTTGAGTTGCTTTCATGTCTGCCAATTTGACTGCGATCGCAGTACGTTTGTTATCTTCAAGTGTTACTGACATTGACGATTACTCCTAATGTGTAGTTTTCAGAGACAATTACTTCTCTAATTAAAAATGATGACATTGGGATGTGCAACTAACTGAGTGACATGATGAACTTGCTTTACTACGCAACAAAGCGTAATAGAACTTAAGTTCTATTACGCTTTGTTGCCACTAATTATAATTTTTGCCATCTGTCTCAAGACAAATCAAGACCCAAAAGAGAGTGGCGGCGTGGAGCGCCGCCACTCTCTTTTGGGTCTTATATCCTAAACAGCTATAAAAAGTTTGTAAGCAATCAGGTGAGAATAGGAATGAGGGAAAGAGAAGACGGATCAATTAAAGCTTGGCAGAAAAAGTCCAATACAGAGCGACCTTGTGCTTTACAAGTTTGAATAACAGACAATAAAGCGGCGGTATTATCTAAGCCCGCCATCGAACGGGAGCCACCACAAACTTTACGTTTGGTAACGGCTAACCTGAGATTGCGCTCGGCACGATTGTTATCTGGCGGGACATGGGGATGATCGAGAAAATACCACCACTGAGC
>JBBQRB010000069.1:0-14187 GCA_038215315.1 Pseudanabaenales cyanobacterium | reverse complement strand
TGCTAGAAATTAATAACTTGAGCGTTAACTATGGAGGAATTCAGGCTTTACAAGATGTAAGCCTAAACGTTAATAAAGGTGAAATCGTTACCTTGATTGGTGCAAATGGGGCTGGTAAAACGACCACTTTACGCACTATTTCGCGATTGGTGTCACCGCGATCGGGACAGATTCTTTATAACGGCAAAAATGTTACTAATTTACGACCAGATCAAATCGTGCAAATTGGTATTGCCCATAGTCCAGAAGGAAGGAGAGTATTAGCGAGGCAAACAGTATTAGATAATTTGGAGTTAGGTGCTTTTGTCAGAAGCGATCGCTGGGCAATAAAAGCCGATATAGAAAAGCAATTTCAGATTTTTCCACGCCTCGGTGAGCGCCGCGAACAATTAGCAGGAACCCTAAGCGGCGGAGAACAACAAATGCTAGCGATCGCCCGTGCCGTCATGAGCCGTCCTAAATTATTGTTACTGGATGAGCCAAGTTTAGGATTAGCACCCCAAATTGTGCGTGACATTTTTAAAACGATTGTTAACCTAAATCAGTCAGGAGTAACTATTTTGCTGGTTGAGCAAAATGCAACTCTCGCCCTCCAAAACGCTCATCGTGGCTATGTTATGGAATCAGGAATAATCACTATAGAAGGCGAAGCTTCGGATCTGTTAATTGACGAAAGGGTGCGGCAGGCGTACTTGGGATAGATGAAGCGCTAATGAAAAGCTGTATTTTAACTTACACTTTAATATAGATACATACCTAGCGCGTCAAATTGTTTCGTATGATTGAGACCCTCAATAAGTTGCCTCGTTGGTTTTCAGTGGGCTTAACTTTCCCACTAATATTTCTAAATGGGTGGTTATTGCTTCTCCTCGGAAGACAACTGCAACCCTTAGTTAGTATTCTCATTACAGCAACAGTTATTTCGTTTTTGCTAGACTATCCGATTCGATTCTTGACTACGTTAAAAGTCAATCGTGGTCTAGCCGCAGGGTTGGTAATCCTTGTGTTTTTTATGTTGCTAAGTACTTTGGCAATATTCTTAGTGCCATTGATATTAGCGCAAGCAAATGAACTATTAGTCCGTCTACCAGAATGGATCAAGTCTGGACAGCAGCAATTGCAAACCCTTCAGACATGGACAATCGCTCAACAACTACCTATTGATTTTAGTGGTACTTTCAATCAGCTAATTGAAAAGTTGACAGGTGTATTGCGATCGCTTACTACTCAGCTGTTTAGTCTGGTATTTGGCGCGATCGGCAGCATTGTTAATATATTTCTGACGCTCATATTTTCGATATTTCTAGTTATACGCGGTTCCTTTCTGTGGAATGGATTACTAGGTTGGTTACCACCAAAATGGAATACCCAAGTTAGAGACTTGTTACCTCGCAATTTTGAGCGCTTTATTGTGGGGCAAGTAACCTTAGCTACGATTCTTGGTGTTTCTCAGATCACCGCGATGCTTATTCTTGAAGTTCCTTTTGCTCAGCTCTTCGGGTTTGGTATTGGTATAGCTAGCCTGATCCCTCTAGGTGGCTCAAGTACGATTATTACGATTAGTTTATTGATAGCCCTGCAAAATTTTTGGCTGGGAGTCAAAGTTCTCTTAGTAGCAGTTGCCGTAATTCAAATTGTCGAGAATGTTTTGGGCCCGAGGATTGTTGGAGAGTTAACGGGGCTTAATCCAGTCTGGATGCTAATTTCTCTAGATATTGGTTTCAAGTTAAACGGTGTTTTGGGTCTATTTGTGGCAGTACCGATCGCGGGATTTATCAAGGGTACATTTGACACAATTCGCGGTGTGGATGTTGCCCCCGCAGTTGAGGCGATCGTTGCGACTCACTCAGAAGCATCAAAAAAATGAAGCTCCGCAAGATATAGTCACATTCACTTGCATTAGGGCAATCCAAAAATCGAATAGCAATGAAAGGGTGGCTTAGAACATAAAACCCCAAATATAAGTGGCGGCGCTTCTCGCCGCCACTTATATTTGGGGTTTTGATTTGTCCTAGCCGTCTCTTTCATTGCTATAACAAGGATAACGACAGCTATGCATCTACATTTTTTCGTAAGGCTTAACTAAATTACATATTTGTAGTTTTTTGCCGCCAAAAAAGCTAACATTAATTTTACAAGAGTAATTTTTTTCAAAAGTCCCAAAAGTTAATGTTTGATTTATTTTTAAGTTTGTCAATGCAACCTGCACAACATCAGATCATCGCTCAATCCCAAGCAGCGATCGTCTATCTACCGATTTCAACAAAACAATCTTCAAGACCTAAGTGTGTCACCTACATAGCAACAAATTCTACAGGGAGGGCTGTGAGGGATGTTCAAGTTAACCGCCGCAACAGCCAAGGTAAGATATCTAAAAACTATCTAGTCTCGTCCTTAGATACTGGTAAAACTACATCTTTTGACATGTGTGACAACACATTTGTGAATGTTGAAGCTAAGCAATAGCATCTCAATATGCTGCATATAGCACTTGAGTTTATAAAAGTGGCAAGGGGTAGTTTTTTGAAGCATCTTTAAGTTTTTGTAACTTAAGCCCCATTCATCTAGTCATCCTGTTAATCTAAGTAAAATAAATATGAATAGCTCCCATCGCTAATGATATTTATTTTATTAGAAAGGCATTGGTAACTTTTGCATATGAAGCGTTTTCGTGATGAATGGATTGATGAATGGTGTCAAGAAAATGGTTGGACTGACTTATTTGTTGAACGCTGTTGTAACTATTGGGCGTTTCCTCCTAGCTCTGTGATGCCTTTACCGATACCAAATGACACATTACGCGCCATCAAAAGTGCTAAGGGAATGAGCGATGATGAAAGATTCTGGACATTAGCCGCGATCGCTATTTCTTTCCTTGCTTCTGTTTTTTGTTTTATTCTTAAAAATCCTTTACCAATCACCTGTGCTTTTGGTTGCGTAGCTTTTATTGTCGGACAATTGGAAATAGAAGAGTTTTAATTTTTTGAACTTTGACACAAGTACAGTTTCAACTAAATCAATTATATCTGCATCTAAATTTTGCTGTTTTAATCCTTCGACAATTTTTGGTGCATCCTCTTCAGAACTGGTGATTAGCCGAATTATTGCGATCGCCACAAAATCAGAATCCTTCAACTCACTCAAATAAATTGTAACTAGCCGACCACTCGCCATCAACTCTTGCTGAAAAATTGATAATTCTTTGGGGGCGACTGACTGGGATACAACATGACTACAATACTTTGCCCTATCATCAAAATCAGAAAAATCTTTAAAGCCCAAATAGGCTGTATTAAGCTGATCGGCATTTAAAATGCATATCAAAAACCAGAAGATGATTGTGCCGCGCGAAGCGCGGCACAATCATCTTGCAACTTAAAGGCGCATCAGCTTACAAGGTCAAAGATTGAGGATTAGTTTCAATCAGTTTGGCTAAATCCTGTAAAAACTGAGCCGCGTGAGCGCCATAAATGACGCGGTGATCGGCAGTAAGGTTAACTTGCATTTGGCTACTTACTTTAATTGCACCATCCTTAGTCGCCACAACTTGAGGACGCGAGCCGCCTACAGCCAAAATCGCACCAGTATTAGGAGGCAAAATCGCATCAAAGCGATCAACCCCAAACATACCCAAGTTAGAAATAGTAAATGTGCCAGAGTTATATTCATCGGGCTGCAATTGCTTAGCACGCGCACGCTCGACTAGTCCTTTCCAATCACGCGAGAGGCTATATAGATCAGTCTGATCAGCATTTTTTAACACAGGTGTAATCAAACCGCCGTCATCCATCGCCACCGCTACGGCAACATTAATATTGCTCTTGTACTCGATACCGCGATCGCTATAACTTGAGTTGATCAAAGGATGTTTCTGCAAGGTCATAGCCACCGCCTTAGCCAGTAACGCGGTCATCGTTACGCCCTTAGGTTTAACTTGTTTGTAAAGAGCATCTAGCGCATCAGTGGTAATCGTATAACCAACATGGAAAACAGGCACTGATAGGCTCTGATTCATATTGTTGATTACAGCTTTTTGGAAAGTAGTCAGGGCTTGAGTAGTGCCTAAAGCCACGGGCGCTGATGCTTTTGGCGCGGCAGCAGCAGGTGTAGGAGTGGAAGTAACTGCGGGAGTAGCCACTTTTAGAGGGGCGATCGCAGGTTGCAGAAAATCCTCAACATCAGCAGCAGTGACACGACCATTGGGACCAGTACCTGCAATCAGGGTTAGGTCAACTCCATTGTCTTTAGCTATTCGTTTAGCTCTCGGAGACACGATCTGACGACCCGATGCGACGGCAGGTGTGGATTTGCGAGGAGTTGATACAACAACATCAGGAATCGATGCGGTCGATGCGGCGCTAGGAGATGAGACTAGTTTTGCAGGTGTTTCTTCAGTCCTAGCTACTTTGGGAGTCTCTACACCATTTTGTCCAGATACTTGACCAAATGCCTTTTGCTTAGCTTCTTCAATTTCTTCTTTGGTTTCGGCAACATAAGCGATCGCCGAACCAACAGGGGCGGATTCACCAGCAGGGGTGATAATTACGCCAAGATAACCTTCATAAAAGGTTTCGACATCCATATCAGCTTTGTCAGACTCCACGATCACGACAGTTTCGCCTTTTTCCACCTTGTCACCAGGCGACTTCACCCAAGAAGTGATTTTACCTTCGGTCATGGTTGAGCTAAGCGCGGGCATGAAAATTTCGTAAATCATAGGGGTTTATAAATATCTAAATATCAAGTCTAAATATCAAGCTGTTATGGCTATCAAAATATGGCTACTAACAAAAGCTATCAATGCTTTAAGCCGTAATGCCATCATAAATCTTAACGTGTTTTTGCGATCGCGATGTGTATTTCCTATTTTATTGAGTTACATAACGCTTTGCGCCTTTGTAAAACCAGAGATATTTTTGAAAGTGTCGCGAAGCGACACTTTCAAAAATATCTCTGGTTTTAAGGCTACAGATATAGAGAGTAATAGCGGCTTATTCATTCATTTCACGATAAATAGTTGCCGTGGAGGGAGATGCTTGAGTGAGGTATTGGAAAATCCAAAATTTAAATAAACCATCCAAAAATACAGGCACAGTAGAAATAAAAGACTGCGCTAAAATTCTGTTTTCAGGTAGTCCAAAATGTTGAAAAACAACAGTTAAAAGTGCATCCCAGCCTTCGCTAGAGTGAAATCCTACAAAGGTATCAGTCGAAATGATAATCAAAAAAGCCTTAGCATTGTCATTGAGACTATAGAGAACTTCATCTAGAAACTCTTTAATAGTCATGAATTCTTCTCGTCCTGAGATCAAGAATAGATAGAATACAAAAGCTGCCATAATATCAGCCAATAGATTTTTAACTCCATTAAGGCTTTCTTGGTTGTACTTCTTAAGGATTCTAATGGACTCGTTCTGAATCAATTTTTCGACATTATTTTCTTCTAGCTCCGTTTTTACTAAATTCTCAAGCACCTTCTGTTGATCTTTCTCTTGTTCTATTTCATTTTGTTCCCTAAGAAATGACTTAACTGTAAATTTAAACTCAATTCTTTCCTTAGCTATTCTCAACTCTTCAAAGGCTCGTTCTTCAATCGCAGGACTAAACTTGACAGAAATGCTACTGGGATCAATCAAGCTGTTAATCAGTGGACTAAAAAGCAACATTTTCGAGAAAAACTGCACAGCTATTACCACTACTACCAGAATAATTATATATCTAGAAGCTTGCTTGATCCGTTCTCTAGACTGTCGAAGCTCCTCAACAATATCCTTCTCATAGTCTGTGTAGGAACCACTCAGGTTACGCTTGACCCGATCAAAGGCTTTAAAGAATGAACCTGGTAAAATACTTTTTTCTATGGAAGTAGACGGCTGAGCATCTCTTTTGTAGTTTTTTGGGCGATCGCGTCTAAAGAGTTGAAACTTATCTTCTGTGGATGAGTCAGGCTCTTCTTCGCGATATTCTCTATTTCTATTGAGATTTTCATCGGGTGAGGGTTTTGCAGGTATGTCAATTGTGCGACTGCGCGGACTATATCGCTCAAGAGTGTAATCAATAAATGCTAATTTTTGATAGATCGAGAATTTTTTCGCATTTCCCCGCAGCTGATTTGCTGATAACAGTCCACTACCAACAGGATCATTATTTTGATCGTTGGGTGCGTATTTTGCGATCGGGTTATTAGGTGACTGTTTTGAGCCTTGAGGCTGCAAATATGGAAGAGAGGCACTAACTTTATAAAAATTTAGCCGACCCTTGATATTACTGATATTTTTTTGAAGCTGAATCTCAAATACGCTAAATACATTTTCACCAAAACTACCATCGTTGTAGATCTTATTATTGCTAAAGTTCTCTTCTTCTATTTGTTTTATGTTAACAGCAGACTCAAAAGCGGCATTAATTGATCTTTCAGGGGTATTTTTGACCCAAGCAAAGACATTTTGAAGGGGTGAAGAATTTTGATCTGAGGGAGATGATTTCATTATTTAACGCTAGCAATTTGGGATTTTATATCAGCTATGTAGATACTCCCTTTCCAGTGAGAGATTAGCGAAGCGCCACAGCTTTTTGGGCTTTAAGTTTTCTTTTGCGTACCTAATTATGTTGGTAAGCTAATCGGGATTTCAATTCTAAACTCAGTACCTTCCCCGACTTTAGATAGACACTCCAGTCTACCTTGATGCTTTTCTACAACAATCTGATAGCTAATTGATAACCCTAATCCAGTTCCTTTACCCACGGGCTTAGTCGTAAAGAAGGGGTTAAATAGTTTGTTTCGCAGATGTTCAGGGATACCTTGCCCATTGTCGGCAATGCGAACGATCACCATATCTGGCTGTGTATCTGTTAATGACTCTTGAAATTCTGTGACCACCGTAATCTCTCTGTTAATGTGATTTTCATCTAGTAGCTGATCGGTTAGCTGCTCATCAATAGCCTCGATCGCATTACTTAAAATATTCATAAATACTTGGTTAAGCTGTCCTGCATAAGCATTTACAAGGGGAATATTGCCGTAGTGCTTGGTTAGACTAATGGCTGGGCGATCGCCAAAAGCCTTGAGTCGGTTTTGAAGAATCAATAAAGTACTATCTAAGCCCTCATGGATGTTAAAGGGTTTGCGTCCTTCCTGATCTGTGCGTGAAAAATTTCGTAAAGATAGAACTATTTGGCGAATCCGCTCTGCGCCAATTTTCATCGAAGTCAGCATTTTGGGTAGATCTTGCTTGAGAAAATCTAGATCAATCTCATCTAAGAATTTAGCAATCTCAGGAATCGGCTGCGGATAGTTTTTTTGATAGAGAGCGATCGCCTCTATCAAATTTTGGACAAATCGACTGGCGTGGTTAATATTGCCATAGATAAAATTAACAGGGTTATTAATTTCATGGGCGACACCTGCGACTAGCTGACCTAAACTTGACATCTTTTCAGTTTGAATCAGCTGACTCTGGGTTTTTTGTAGGTCAGCCATAGCCTGCTCAAGTTGCAAAGATTGAGCATTAGCGGCGGCGGCATTGGCTTGCGCCGAGTCAAATAATTCGGCTTGATCGATCGCGATCGCCAATTGGTTGGCAACTGCCTGTAATAACTCCACTTCATCAGCACTCCAAGGACGACTACCTTGGCAATGGGCGGCGACAATTACTCCTAATTTTAGCGATCGCGTCTTGATCGGGACAAGTAACTGCGATGTGAAGCCTTTCTCAGCCAATAGCTCTCGACTAAAATCATCAAGTCCACTATTTGCATAAATCAATTGAATTTGCAGAATTTCTTGTTTTAGTAGTCGCTTTCCTAGCGCTGTCAACTGCGATAAGGGGTAAGTTGGCTCTGAAGCGAATAAGCTTTTGCTAGTGGCAAAATGGACTAGCTGAAATTCTGGAGGGTCGGTTTCAGGAATGTACCAAAAGAAATTACATAGATCGATTGACAATAAGTCTTGGACTTCATTTACGGCAGTTGCTAAGATCGTATTTAGGTCTAAGGAGTTGCGAATCTGGCTCGTCAGACGACGATTTAGCATTTCTTCACGCCTAACTAGCTCCTTATAGCTTTGTCGCGATCGCTCAAGTTCGCGTTCGGCACGTTGACGTTCTGACTGATCTATTTTGCGATCGCTAATGTCATGGGCAACAATCACAATATTTTGGACATTGCCTTGATCGTCACGCATCACATAGCCAGAAGACTGCAAAATACGCCAGCTACCATTTTTGTGACGCATTCGGTATTCTAAGACCTTGCCAACTCCAGTCTTTAAAGTATCCTCGGCGGCGGCGAGTACCTGAGCCTGATCGTTCGGATGAATCTTATCGTATGCCCAAGTTCCCTCTAGCTCTGTTGGCAGGTAGCCCAAAACCTTCTGGTAAGAGGGACTATTGTAAATGCGATAGCCGTTGGCATCAACGACAGCGATCAGATCAGCCACATTTTCCATAATCGCTCCAAAAAGGCGATCGCGCTGCAAAGTAGGTATATCAGCGAGCAAATTTAATTGCTCCGTAGCTTCATTTGCGTTAATCGAATCTATGTCCAAATCATCATCCCAATCCGTAGCCAAATCACTAGCGCGATCGCCATTGAGATCATCTTGATCCGCAGCCGAACTATTCACCAAATTCTTGATACTTGGATCGTTCATGGTGATTTTTTAGTGAGTGGAGCGCATGAAATCAACATGAGTTTGCCTAACTGTGTAACCAAATGCAATAGCATCTTAATTAGCTAGTTTAGTTTTTGGTGCAATGTTAAATCTTAATTTAGATCCTAATTTAGATCGTATAGATCCCAGTTTAGATGTAGTCAACTATGCTAACCGAGCTTTGCGTAAAGCTGGGATAAAATCTTGCATAAAGTCTGGGATAAAAAACATAGCAACGATTACGGTTTTGGTGATCATGTCTTGCTATTTGACAATAGGTTTAGCGATCGCCCCTAGTATGGCAGCTTTACCCACTAAGAGTGCCATCAAAGATGCACGCATCATCTTGCGTAATGCTTTGCCGATTGACAATGAAGTAACCAGAGATATTCAACTTACTCTAGAGCAAATGCCTCGCCAAGCCAACCTAAAGCGTTGGGGCAGTCTCAAAAAAGATATTGAAACAATCAATCAAGAATTAACTAGCAATCAAGCTCAATTAATTTCTGGAGTTAATCCTGAGCTTAAAGATGCCGTGACTGAGCATCTGAGTAGTCTGACAAAAGCGCTAGTGCCATTGCAAGAAGCAATTTTGATCAAGGATCGCAACAGTGTTAAAGCCTTGTCAGAAAAAGCACTAGACTATGTTGGCTTAGTCGAAACTGACTACATCAAAGAATTTCCCTTTCAAGTTCCTGCTAAGTATGCCGACCTCCCACAACTGAAAGGCCGAGCATTGGTGGAGCTAACCACTGAAAGAGGTAGCGCCATGATTACCCTTGATGGCTACAATGCCCCAGTTAATGCGGGACAGTTTTTAGATCTAGTTCAGAAAGGTTTTTATGATGGTCTAACTTTTACCCGTGCTGACGAAAACTATTATCTACAAACAGGCGATCCCGACGGAGATAGTGATGGATACATTGATCCCACTACTGGCAAAGATCGCACTGTCCCGATTGAAGTTCGTGTCCCATCTCAAAAGGCTCCTACTTACGGCAAGACTTTTGAAGAAATGGGGTTGTCGGGAACTCTTCCAGTGTTGCCTTTTGCGGCTTTTGGCACAGTTGCCATGGCGCATCCCAACGATGCACCTAATGCTGGATCATCTCAATTTTTCATCTACCTATTTGAGTCTGACTTAACCCCCGCAGGCTTAAATCTACTAGACGGCAATTACACCGTTTTTGGATATGTTACCGAAGGCAAAGAAACTTTATATAAACTAAGACTAGGCGATAAAGTTTTGTCTGCTCGCGTTATCAGTGGCGCAGAAAATCTGATCAAGCCATAATTCTCAATTAGTAAAAGATTAGCGTTGCGGCGCTTCGCGCTGCAACGCTAATCCTTGGGTTTCTTATACTGGGAAGAGCGTATGA
Organism: Pseudanabaenales cyanobacterium; assembly: GCA_038215315.1. Classification (GTDB taxonomy): domain Bacteria; phylum Cyanobacteriota; class Cyanobacteriia; order Pseudanabaenales; family Pseudanabaenaceae; genus Pseudanabaena. Next base: position 4,158 of record JBBQRB010000069.1, on the reverse strand, counting down.
AACCAACAACGGTACTGAAAATACCAAAACCAATTTTTTGAAAGCCCACCGTTGGTTGGCTCTCAAAAAATTGATCTCTGATAACCTTATTTAGAGGAATCTTTAACTGCATGGGTACTACCCGCATCGAACCATATATTTTTAGCTTGCCTAACCCTAGTAGTGTGATTTGTCTAGCAGGAAACCGCGAGGAAAATATTAAGTTACTCGCGGAAGAAACTAATGTAAAGCTGGTTTTGCGTGGACTCGATCTCATGATTGATGGCAGTCCTAGCCAGATCAATTTATGTGAGCAAGTAATTAAGACTCTAAAGCCTCTGTGGTCTCAAGATCGGGCGATCGCGGCTGTAGATATTCGCGCCGCTAAACAAGCGATCGCTGAGCGCAGATCCGAAGAATGGAGCGATCGCGCGACTATTTCTCGTAACCGCCGTGGCGACTCGATCCAGCCCCGAACCTATCGTCAACAGCAATATGTTAAAGCGATGGAGAGCAATGACCTGACCTTTGGGGTTGGTCCCGCAGGTACTGGCAAAACCTATTTAGCAGCAGTGGCGGCAGTTAGCGCTTTACAAAGCAATAAATTTGAGCGGATTATTCTTACTCGCCCTGCGGTCGAGGCTGGCGAAAGTCTTGGTTTCTTGCCTGGGGACTTGCAACAAAAGATTGATCCCTACCTACGCCCACTCTATGACGCGATGCATGAAATGATCGGCGCAGACAAAGTGCCGCAACTCATGGAGCGTGGGATCATTGAGGTTGCACCCCTTGCCTATATGCGCGGTAGGACTCTTAGCAACTCCTTCATTATTGTTGATGAGGCTCAAAATACAACTGCGGCTCAGATGAAGATGGTGTTAACTCGCATAGGCTTCAAATCACGAATGGTCGTCACAGGCGATATCACTCAGATCGATTTACCGCGTCATCAAAAGTCTGGCTTAATCATTGCTATGAACATTTTGCAGGGTGTTCAAGGAGTTTCATTTAATCTATTTGATAAAAATGATGTAGTACGTCATCCCCTAGTTCACCACATCATCGCTGCCTACGAACAAGCTGAAGCCGAATAGAGAATCCCCGAAATTAGGTTACGGCGCTTTACGCCGTAACCTAATTTCGGAGATTTTTAACGCTATTGAAAAAATTATGAATTACCCGATCCAAGTCACCGTTAAGTTATTTGCTATTTTTCAGGACACCTTAGCAACAGACCAAATTCAGATGGATGTGCAGTTAGGCGCTCCTGTGTCAGAGGTGTTTGATCACCTAGCCGCTCAGCAGCCTAGCCTCGAAAAATGGCGATCGCTAACTCGTTATGCAATTAATTTAAACTTTGTTGAACCACAAACCAAGCTCCAAGGTGGAGATGAAGTGGCATTGATACCGCCCGTAAGTGGTGGTTAGTAACTCGTGTCGAAACGGGCTTGACCAGACCAGTCTAGCAAGCCGCTAAACTGCTGCAAGTCAATAAAGCTAAGCTGCAACAGAATCATTAGCAAAGGACCTTCTTGGCGCTCTTGCCAACGCTTAGCAACGGCTAACTGTTCTGGATCTACAACAGATAGATCAAGTAAATATCTTTCTAAATCTTCTTGGCGACTAGCGATCGCGTATGTCTGGGAGTGATAACTCATTGAGGTCAAACAACTAATTACTTAGGCAATTTGGATTAATAGCGTAGCGCACATTACCATATCTAACAACGTCCGTCAAAGTTATTTTTTTTTCCAGCGCGTCCCTTAAAATATAAAACCCCAAAGAGGGTGGCGGCGCTCCGCGCCGCCACTCTCTTTGGGGTTTTGATTTGTCCTGATGTAAGTGGTGATAGCAATAAAAAGAAAATAACCTATAAATTTTCTTTTTATTGCTGTCACAATCAGAATTACTGCCATAGAATTAGATAAACTGTTAGTGCTTTGCGAAGCCATTTACGTTGTGGTCAAAAGACTAAATGAACAAACCCAAAGCCTCTGAAGAAATATCAAATAAAGACTCGCAAGGACTTCAAAAAGCAGTTAAAGAATTGCAAAAAGAAGTCAAACGACTTCAGTCAGAAAATAGTGACTTAGAAAATTCCCTACTGACAGCAGTTGAGCATGGAGATCTAGTTGAGTCAGAACTTCTAGATGTGAATAAGCGATTAAAAAGTGAAATTTTAGAACGTAAGATGGCGCAAGCTACACTACAGTCTATTTTGGAGATCGTCTACCGAGATAAAAGCGATCTTGAAATCATGCTTACTACTGCGACAGAACATGGCGACACGATCGAATATGAGCAATACAATCGTGCCGTTGAAACCATGCGTCAAAGCGAAGAACAGTTTCGCACGATCGCCGAGTCAACCAGTATGGCAATGCTGGTCAATCGTTTGTCAGATGGCAATATCACCTATGCAAATACTAGCGCTGGCAATATGCTTCAAGTAGAAGCTCAGCAGCTAATCTATCAGTCAATTACAGATCTATACTACCTAGAGTCAGAATGGCAGACCTTACAACAGCAATTTATCGAACATCAGCGAGTCTCTAACTATGAGATTCGCCTCAATCGGGGTAATCAAGAACCTCTGTGGGTACTTGCCTCATTGCATCCACTGTGGCTAAAGGGAGAACAGGTCTTACTTAGCACTTTCTACGACATTACACCACTCAAAAAAACAGAGATTGCCCTAAGAGAGTCAGAAACAAAGCTTAGGGAACAAGCTAATCTACTTGAACAAAGAGTGAATGAACGTACCTATGATCTGAATCTTGCTAAGGAAGCGGCTGAAGCAGCAAGTCGCTCTAAAGCTGCTTTCTTGGCGAATATGAGTCATGAGCTTCGCACACCTCTCAATGCAATCTTGGGCTTTGCTCAGTTGATGCTCTACGATCGCGAACTAAACGAACAACACCAAACTGACTTGCAAACTATCTGTAATAGTGGCAATCATCTATTGACGATGATTAATGACATTCTTGAGATGTCAAAGCTAGAAGCTGGCAGTGTCTTAGTAAGAGAAAAAGAAAGCTATACATACGACATTATCGACTCAGTCAAAGATATGCTAACCCTCAAGGCTCAGGAAAAGCAGCTATCTTTTGATGTCAATGTTTCGCCTAAAGTCCCGACCTACATCTATGCCGATGAGGGTAAGCTACGGCAGATTTTGATCAATCTCATTAGTAATGCCATTAAGTTTACTGATACTGGACATATTTTTGTGCGTATGTTTGTACGCGACTTACCTGAGCATCTCCAAACATCTCATAACCAAATAGATGATCGAATAGATGATAACAATGATCCTCAATCACCATACGATTGTCTACTGTGTGTTGAAGTAGAAGATACGGGTATGGGCATCTCAGAAGCGGAATCACTAACTCTATTTCAACCTTTTGTCCAAACTAGTTCTGGCAGGCGATCGCAGGAGGGAACTGGACTCGGACTTTCAATTAGTTACAACTATGTCTATCTTATGGGTGGGCAGATGTCCCTAACTAGCAAAGTCGGTGAAGGATCTACTTTTAGATTTCATATCCCGATTAGAACTTTCGATGCAGATAATACAGATTCAATTCAGCGATCGCCTAATCGTGTGATGGGAATTACCAGTCAACAGTCATATCGCATTTTGATAGCTGAAGATATCCGTCTTAATCGCCAATTACTGACAAGAATCTTGTCTCCTCTGGGGTTTGAGGTGCGCGAAGTTAGTAATGGACAGGATGCGATCGCTGTTTGGCAGTCTTGGTCGCCACATCTAATTTGGATGGATGTCAGAATGCCCGTATTGAATGGCTATGAGGCTGCTTCTGAGATTAGAAAAATAGAAGCATCTCAGCAATCAAAAAATCCTCAAAGAGTCTGCATTATTGCCCTAACAGCCAACCTCCTTGATCTTAAAGAAGAAGACCTCTATTTACAGGGGTTTGATGGCTTTGTAGCCAAACCTTTTAACGAAGACACAGTTTTTGCGATGATGGCTAAACATCTAAATCTGCAATATACATACAGCTTGAGTAATTGCGTTCTTGGGGCGTAAAGCGATCGCTAGCAAATTTGATTACTTTTTATAGATGTGTCATCATAATTACAGAGCTAATCCAAGTTAGAAAAGACTATGCGATCGCCTATTTATCCTCTATCAGTTTCTGAATACTTAGAAGC
>JBBQRB010000068.1:0-14214 GCA_038215315.1 Pseudanabaenales cyanobacterium | reverse complement strand
AAATAATTCATCCACATTCACTCAACTCGCCTGCACCCCACCGCAATCCCAACAAAATTTTTTATCCCTCCCCCAAATCCCCCTCGCAACACACAAAAACCAACTCTTGGGGGGGCGGCCCCACCCCCCCCACCGCTAATCTTTTACTGGGAAGTCAGTAATAAGGCTGACTAAGGCTATAACTCTGATTTTTTATTCTCATAAAGCACTATGCCCAAACCTAAAGATCCAGAACTATATGCCCGTCTGAAAAGAGAATCAAAAACTCCTTATCGTGGATTACGATTGTTCGTATATTTGGCATTGGGTGGCTCGGGGTTTATTGGAGCAGTGGTATTTTTTGCAAAGCTAATTGCGGGTAACGGTGATATCGAGTCTAATCTCGCTAATCTAGCTTTACAGCTAGGGGCAATCGCCTTAATGCTATGGCTATACCGTATAGATCGCGACTCAGTTTAAGGATTAACGGGACAAAGCGCTACTACTAGATCTATGGATTTTGATGAGATATAGCTGTCGCTACTTGTATTGAGACAAACTAAAACCTGAGAAGTAGAGGCGGCGCTCTGCGCCGCCTCTACTTCTCAGGTTTTATGTCCTGACATACTTGGCGACAGCTATAATTCTTTTATATTGGGGCTTGGAAGGCTGGATATGCAAAGTTGCAAAAATGCTATAGAAGAACTGGTGATTGCAGAAATTGACTCACAAATTTCGCACTTACCAAAATATCGACGCGATCAGATGAACTTGAGTGAAGTCGCAGCCTATGCACTCAACCGGCTTCCCCCCATGTATGCAACATCAAAATTAGGGTGGATGCGCCAGCGCAAAAAAGCAATTACTGAAATGCGTCCCCAAATTGAGTCGGCTGTCCGCCGCGCCCTAGTTAGCGTTAAACCTGATGCTCTTAGAGATGCCAGCCCCTTACCTGTGCAAGAAGTCGCCAGCCATGCGCGATCGCTAGCAGCCCTTCAACAGATCCTTGGCGCAGAGAATGCGTCTTGGCGTGACATTCCTACAGCCTTAGAGAATGCCCTAAATACGATCAAGTTGAAAGCTGCTATTAGCAATACCTACATGGTGACGGGCAAGCGAGATGCGATCGCAGGCGATGAAACGGCAATTGGTCGTAAGTCTCCCGAAATTTCTTGGCGTGGTAGGCATCTAAAGACTTCTGCTAGTGATGCTCAAAATGACCGCAAGGCTAGGGATTTTCAAACCTACATGGTTGATGTTAATTACCAATTTAGCAATGTTCTAGAAAAGCTCGTACTTTCCCTTGCTTACCATCAGACTCAAAAATTACATCCTGCGATCGCGGAAACTGTTGATTTGGGAGAGGCGACAGCCTATGTCTTAAATCGACTCCCGCCAATGTATGCCACCTCTGAGAAGGGATACCAAGCTCTTAGGCAAAGAGCGCGTGAGGTATATGGGAAGGAAGTTGTCGCCGCTCTAAAAGAGGCGATCGCTGTATGTGTGGAGTCTCCGAGTTTAGACAAAGTGCCACTGCCCCTAGCGCGTTTTGAAGCGGAGTTAGAAGAAGCCCTTGAGCAAGTCTGCTGGATTTTGCAACGAGATGATATTAATTGGCGAAATGCGCCATTTATTGTAGAAGAATGCTTACATAAAGCTGTAAATCACGAAATTGAATGGCGCAAGCGCAATGACTACAACTATCCCCATGCTTATTAGGAACTTATGCAAATAAAGCCCAAATATAATGCGGCTGGCTTCGCCAGCCACATTATATTTGGCGAGACTAAATGCTATTTGATCTGAGCTTTGTCCATAGATCTTGGTATTGGGTAAGTGTTGATGGTGGCAAAGGCGCAATTATTTCACTCTTGTTAAATATCTCTGGCGGCAAGAATTTAATCAGATCAGTTTTTACACTGCTGGGAACTTGAGTGAGATCGCTAGAAGTACTCACAGCATCGGTTAAGACTGTAATTTGGGCGGCTATATTTGGAGTTAAGCAAAAATCCATCCACTTTCCCAAAGGTGCGATCGCTGACACACCTTTGGGAATTACCCAGACATCACTCCATAAAGCCGTTCCATCTTGTGGGATAACAACTTTGAGATTATTAGGATTTTGGCGCTTAGCTCGATGCATATCACTGCTCCAGCCTACAGCCACAAGACTATCGTCTGACAGTAACGACTGTAAATAATGTTCAGATGAATAGGTCAAAACTTGGGCTTGCAAACTTTTTAGCTCTTGACTGAGCCTTGCCAACATATCTGGATTGGCATTTAGGTTGTCTAGTTGATAAGGCTGACCGATTTTTTTGAGAGCTATGCCGATCACTTCACGGGCATCATCGGGTAAGGTCAATTTACCTGTCAATTCTTGTCGCCACAGATCTGACCATTGATTAATCTCAAAATTTAGTTTATCGCTACGATAGGCGATCGCCGTTGTGCCCCAACGATAGGGAAAGCCCCAAACTTGATTGTTGCGGGTTACACTTTGTTGCCAAAGAGGGCTAAGTTGCTGCCATTGAAGTGACTTAGCAAGCAACTCTGACGATAGAGGTTGAATTAAAGATTGCGCGATCGCCTGATCTAACCAAGCATCACCAATACTGAACAATTGCGGTGATGAATCTTGATCCTTTTGTAATTCTTGCCAGACCTTTGCGGGAGAGCTTTCGGCTTTAAATTCTACTTTTAGTGGAAAAGTTGACTCAAACTGACTAATCACTTTGCTAGGAATCGCTCCTAGCAAACCCATTATTTTAAGTCGCTCTCGTTGGTCAAAGGGATTTGCCCATTGACATCCCCCAATCGAGGCGATCGCTGCGCCAGCTAAAAATTTACGTCTATCCATTCAACTTCCAAACACACTTTTTAACCTGAATAATTTTCCCATTAGGCAGTGCCAAACAAGTAATCATTTTATTTTAGGCGATCGCTAAAATTGGCTACGCCTTCCCAGAGCAACACATAAAAGTACCCCACCCGCAAAACCCAAGGTGGAGATTGTCATCGGCTCTCCTAAAATCAAGGCGGAAGCTAAAATCGTTAAAAAAGGCTGAAACAACTGTAACTGACCAACGCGAGCAATACCGCCCAAAAACAACCCACGATACCAAGCGACAAATCCGAAAAACATACTAAAAAAGCTGATATACCAAAATCCTAGTCCTGCGCCGCTAAATACAGAAGGCAGCGTATCGGGCGCGTATTGCCAGACAATCGGCAATACGAAGGGGAACGCAAGTACTAGCGCCCAGCATACTACTTGCCAAGAGCCAAAAGTTCTCGCCAAAATTGCTCCCTCCGCATAACCAAAACTTGCCGTACCCACTGCTCCTAATAAAGCTAAGTCAGAAACCTGAATCATTCCTTTACCAGAAACTAGGGCAAAGATAATTACTAAACTGCTACCTGCGATCGCAAACAACCAAAAAGTCAGAGATGGACGCTCCCCCGCGCGCCAAACTGCAAATAGAGCTGTAGCTAGAGGCAGTAACCCAATAATTACGGCTCCATGTGAGGCTGAAGCATTTTGCATGGCTAATGTAGATAGCAGAGGAAATCCAACGATGCCCCCCATAATCACAACTAAAAAACTAGGTAAGAATCGCCAATGGGGCAGAGGTTGACGTGTAGCTAGTAAAAGTATTAGAGATAACACCGCCGCCGCTAATGCACGTCCTAAACCCACAAATATTGGGTCGAACTCAGTTAGAGCGATCCGAGTTGCTGGTAAGGTGATACTAAAAATTATGACTCCACAAACACCGTAGGCAAGTCCTCTCAATTCTTGCTGATCTGGCAAACTAGTCATGATTTTTTAGCTAATGATTTTGAACTAGTGATTTTGAATTAGTGATAATGACAGGCTGTAGTGACGTAAGTAGCTTAGACCCTGTTGCGATCGCCACAGGGTTTTACCAGATTTTAATAAAAAGGCTTTAAGGCTTGCAAAATCACGGCTGAAGCTCGTTTTGCATCTTCAGGTTGATCTAGGGTCTCGCTGACCTGTTTAAGATGCTCCTCTAAGCCAGAAAATGTTTCGTAAGTTTGGAAAATAAGCTGCATCAGATCGTCAAGATCGTAGGTATAAAGTGGCGACCAATCTCGCTCTTGGGGACTAAATCGATGATTGAGACTGGAAAACAATAGGATTTTGGCATGGAGAGGGCTAATATTTCGGGAAATTTCCGATCGCAAGTCAAAGAGATTTGTTAAATATTTCAGATTATGGCGATGGGGAATCGTGTCATACTCATTTTTCTCGAAATTGCTATTCTGATTGGCAGATTTGTTTTTATTGTTTTTAGCTGCTGCTTGGGGATTTAAGAAACTTTCAGGTAGATTACCTTCATCGCGTAAGGTGTAGAGAAATCCAAGACTATCAATAATATTGTCCGCAGCTAGCAAATAATCTGACTGTTTACTAAGCTGCTTAACGTGATTATTGAGCATTTGCTTGAGTATATTTAGATCGGGAAACATGACCATTACCTCACGCACAAGCTGACGAATATGTAGAGCTTTAACCTCATTAACATCGTTAGACCAAGTATCATGACAAGTAAACAAAATCAAACGTTTGATTCGTAAAACGTTTACATCTTGCTCTAGGCTATCAATTACCTCCTCCAGAAGATCAAGATCTTCCATAATCCTCTATTACCTTTTGGTACAAATGTAGCTACAGTCAAGTTTACTAGGACTTACAGTGCTTTGCGCTCAAACTCAAACCAAGATGTTTTTGAAAACCCAAGCATTGAGTAGCGCCGCTACTCAATGCTTGGGTTTTGATTATGAGTGAATCTTGCCATCGGGCATGGTTGCACCACTAAAGATTGTGCCAATTGTACTAGCCCCACTTAGCTCAGCTCTGGTCAGGACGGCATCGCTGAGATCGGCTCCATCGAGATTAGCGCGAACTAGGTAGGCATCCACAAGGGTCGCTTGGCTCAGATTTGTACCATCTAAAAGCGATCGCGAGAGGTCACACCCCGTCAGCACAGCCTGAATTAAGCTCGCGCCACTTAACGTTGCCATGCTGATATTCGCTTTGGTCAAGTTAGCTCCAAATAGATTGGTTAAATGGAGATTGGCATTTTTAAGATCAGCCCTATTAAAATTAGCACCTTTAAAATTAGCTTCAGTAAGGTTTACACTGCTTAAATTTGATTCTGTAAAGATCGCATTGGTGGCGATCGCCCCACTGAGGTTTGCGCCTTGTAAATTAACCTTGGCTAAGGTTGCTTCACTGAGATTAGCGCCAGATAGGTCAGCACCTGACAAATCAGTTCCCGTTAAGTTTGCCCCGCGTAAATCAGCTTTGCATAAATTTGCTCCACTCATGGATGTAGGAGGGTATCCACGTTCTTCTCTGATCAATGCAGCACTCAAAATCGCACAACGTAGATTAGCACCACGCAAATTGACACTACGGAGATCGGCTTCGCTGAGGTTAGCATCCATGAGATTGGCGAGGGATAGATTTGCACCGAAAAGATTTACTCGTTGCAGCATGGCTCCATGCAAATCAGCTTCGGACAGATTCGTACTCATCATGATTGCTTGGTTGAGTGTCGCCCCGCCTAATTTTGCTCCTGATAAGTTGGCATGATTAAAGGTAACTTTATTGAGATAAGCCAATACCAGATTAGCGCGTCTAAGATCAGCCTTAGTCAAGTTAGCGCCTATCAAATCACTGTTAAACAGATTGGCATTTGCCAAGTTTAAGCTGGCAAAGTCGCGCCGACCAGAAGCATAATCTCTCAGAAGTTTTTCTGCGCTCATGATGGATGACTTAGCGATGGATTTTGATTCGATGGATTTTGATATGGTAGCGTGATTGTAATCCAAGCTCCCCCAGTCTCAGGATGATTTTTGGCAATAATTTTACCTTGATGGAGGGCAACGATTTGAGAGGCGATCGCTAGTCCCAAACCACTACCACCACGATCTAGTCCTGACCTTGTGCGTGAAGGATCGACACGATAAAACCGCTCAAAAACATTTGATAAAGCTTCTTCAGGAAAACCTTCGCCAGCATCGATGGTCTCAATCAGGAGTTGTGCATTGACAACGCTAATCACAATTGTAATTGACTGGAGGCTTGGGCTATGCTTGATGCTGTTATCAAGTAAATTGAGTAGCAGTCGATAGATGCGAGATTCATCGACCAATGCGGTTAACTGTTCATCGCTAATGTGTTCATCGCCAATATATTTAAGACTAACTTTTTTGCGATTGGCGATCGGCTCAAGGGTTTTCCATACCGATCGCACCAAATCGGCTAAATTCACTTCACTAATACTTAAAGCTGGCGCTAGCCCAACATCCATCTGACCTAGCTCTAGTAAGTCTTTGACTAAACTAGTAATTCGATCAATTTCGCCGATCAAACGATCTACCCAAATCTTTACAGAAGGCTCGACCCGCGCCTCAATGGTTTCAGCAACTAAGCGAATTGAGGTTAGTGGTGTTTTAAGTTCATGAGCAACGTCTGAAGTCCAGCGATCGCGTTGTTGCGCGATCAAGATCGCCTCTTGACGGTCTTCTAAATAGATGCCAACTTGCCCCATGCCCAGATAGACACTAAAGGCTCGGATTGGTCTTCCTTGCTGTGGTATGGGGTCAGCAGGGTCAGGTATCGCGGGATGAAAAACCCAATCAGTCTGAGTGCCGACATTTTGCGATCGGGTTGCCTCAACCAAATGGTCTAGCTCATAGGAGCGAATCAGTTGCAGCAAAAACGGTTTCCGCTTTAAGCCCTGTTGATGATTTGAAATATGCATCATTGCTGCGGCTCTTTGGTTACAAACGGTTAAGCGATTATCTTGATCGACTTGGACATAACCAATTGGAGCCGATTCGACAATGTTTTCCCAAATTATTTGCGTTTTATCTATATTCTGAATAGCAGGATCAGTTGTCGCCGCTACTGAAGAATAGTCTTGTTGAATTCTTCTTTTAATATTTAGCACCCAAGACTGAAAACTCAGAAGGGACTTTAACCTAGCCGCAGGACGGGAACGTTTTCTAAATTTACGATTGCGCTGAGCCTTCGCATAATTCCAACTAAACCAACAGGCACTTGAGGCGATCGTACCAATAATGATGCCTACGAGCAGCCAAAGTAATTCCACTTTACTATAGTCCCTGCAACAGTTTTAGCCCTATGATTATCTCACACATAGCGGCAAAACCAAAGGAGTGAGTGGCGGCGCAGAGCGCCACTCACTCACTTCAAATAAGAAAAGACGAAATGGCGCAGCCATTTCGTCTTTTCTCATTTACTTTAGTAAGTTTCAACGTGCCAACGACCGTCACGCTTCATTTGCTTCTCGAAGTCTTTCCACACAACACCACTCTTATCGGCCGTCTTGGTCATGAATTCGGCAATGCCATCTTCCATACCCCGCAGACCGCACATATATGTATGTGTAGTCGGCTTTTGCATTAGCTCCCACAATTCATCAGCATACTCAGCCATGCGGTTTTGAATATACATTTTTTCACCCTCAGCATTTTTCTGCTCACGGCTAATCGCGACATCATAGCGGAAATTGCGTTTGTGCTTGTAAGCCAGCCATTCAAGGTCAGGCTTGTAAAGAACTGTGGTATCGGTAGGTACGCCAAAGAAGAGCCAAGCTAAACCATTGAACTTGTAGTCTTCATGCTGTTCCTTAAACATCCGCCATAAGAAAGCGCGGAATGGAGCAATACCTGTACCAGTAGCGATCATGATTACAGTGGCATTGGGATCGTCAGGCAAGAGCATTTCTTTGCCCACTGGACCAGTCAGTTTAACTTCGTCACCTGGTTTGAGATCAGTTAAGAAGTTAGAACAGGTGCCTTTAATAGTCTCACCAGTTTCGTTTTGGTATTCTAGGCGCTTGACACTCAAAGACAGGGTTCTACCATCATATTCATCACCAAGACGGGTTGAAGCGATCGAGTAGAGACGCAGTTTATTTGGCTTTCCATTTTTGTCTTCGCCTGGAGGGACGACACCAATGCTCTGACCTTCTAGATAACGAAGATCTCCTCCAGAAATGTCAATTTTGATATGGCGCGTATCGCCAGAAGCACCTGGTCTAACCAGCACTTCATTAGCAACGCACTTAGCGATAAATGGGCTAGCAGGGCGGTAGATATTCACTGGAATATCTTTTTCTGAATTTGCACTCATGAGTCGTTATGTAGAGGATATATGACAGTTGGAATACCGAATCATTATATTTTCAAATGAGACTTGTCGGCATTGTGTAACGTAAAGATCTATTCGGTGGGGCAAATCTTACATATTTATTAATATTTTTAAGCTAATCCGCACATCGCTAATTATTTACTATAGCTGTCACCAATCAAAAACCAAGAAACGAGTTGCCACGCTCCGCGCGGCAACTCGTTTCTTGGTTTTGAGTCCTAACAAGACTGACTACGGCTATAGAAAGGGATTAGCAGCTAAGCGCTAACTTGTCTATGTTATGATCGCTACAATTGTTACAGATCTAAGACTTAAGGTGCTTGCCAAAAGATCCTTACTCGTAATGATTACGAGGGTTAAGTTTCAAAAAAGCACCTAAAAAATTATTAATAATGCTTTGTCAAATCTTAATTCAATTTTGAAGTTCAGAGTCCAGAGGAGGCTACTTTGCGAACAACGGGTGCATTTGCTCTCATCGATAGTGTGAGACGAAAGGGCGTTAAACATATTTTTGGATACCCAGGTGGAGCAATTCTACCAGTCTACGATGAAATTTATCAGTCGGAAGCTAGGGGAGAAATTAAGCATTACCTAGTGCGCCACGAGCAGGGCGCTGTCCATGCGGCGGATGGCTATGCTCGAGCCACTGGACAGGTGGGAGTATGTGTCGCCACATCAGGACCTGGAGCAACTAACCTTGTGACTGGAATCGCTACGGCTCAGATGGACTCGATTCCAATGGTGGTGATTACGGGACAAGTTCCTTCCTATGCGATCGGAACTGATGCTTTTCAAGAGACCGATATCTGGGGCATCACCTTGCCGATTGTCAAGCACTCCTACGTGATTCGCCGACCCGAAGATATTGCGCGAATTGTTAAAGAAGCCTTTTATATTGCAGGAACTGGTCGTCCTGGCCCTGTGTTAATTGATATTCCTAAGGATATTGCCCAAAAGTTTTTTGACTATCAACCCGAAGTTGAGATTGATTTACCTGGATATCAGCCCAAGATTAAAGGACATTTGCATCAGATTGCGGCAGCGATCGCGCTAATCCGTGAAGCCAAAAAACCCTTACTCTACGCAGGTGGCGGTACAGTCCTTGCCGATGCCCATGCCGAGGTTGCCGAACTTGCAAAACGCTTCCAATTGCCTGTAACCACAACTCTGATGGGTAAAGGAGCCTATGACGAAAACAGCTATCTTTCGTTGGGAATGCTGGGGATGCATGGTACTGCCTATGCTAATTTTGCCGTCCAAGGTTGTGATTTACTAATTGCTGTTGGCGCTAGATTTGACGATCGCGTTACAGGCAAGTTAGACAAATTTGCGCCTGACGCAAAAGTGATTCACGTTGACATTGATCCTGCGGAAGTGGGTAAAAATCGCAAACCCGATGTGCCTATCGTGGGGGATGTCAAGGAGATTTTACAAGCAATCCTTGAAGCAACTAGCTACGAAGAAAATGTGCAAACTAAAGATTGGTTTGTGCAACTTGATCAGTGGAAAGAAGACTATCCCCTTGAAGTTCCCACCTATGACAATGTTTTGTCACCACAGCAAGTAATTTATGAGTTTGGCAAGCAAGCTCCTAATGCTTACTTCACTACTGATGTTGGACAGCACCAGATGTGGTCTGCTCAACTAATCAAAACTGGTCCCCGCAAGTGGATCTCTAGTGCAGGGCTTGGCACAATGGGCTATGGAATGCCTGCGGCGATGGGAGCTAAGGTGGCTTTGCCTGATGATCAGGTTATCTGTATTAGCGGCGATGCCAGCATCCAGATGAATATCCAAGAGCTTGGCACGTTGGCTCAGTACGGAATCAATGTCAAGGTGATCATTATCAATAATGGTTGGCAGGGCATGGTGCGTCAGTGGCAAGAAAGTTTCTATGACGAGCGTTACTCTTCTTCAAATATGGAAGTTGGAATGCCAGACTTTGTAAAACTTGCCGAAGCCTTTGGCATTAAAGGGATGAAGGTTGTTGAGCCAAGCGATCTAGAATCGGCAGTCGCCGAGATCCTTGCCTATGATGGTCCTGTATTTGCCGATTTTCGGGTCAAGCGGGATGAAAACTGTTATCCGATGGTTCCCCCAGGCGCAAGTAATGCGGAGATGGTCGGTTTGCCAACGCCTAAGCGATCGCTAAAAGTAGAGCCTGTAACCAAATTAGAAACAGCGCTGGTCTAGTACAGCACTTTGCGCTTTTGTAAAAATCTCTCTAAAGCCACAATAGGCTATAAGGATTTCCAAAACATAAAAGAGGGTGGCAGCGCGGAGCGCCGCCACCCTCTTTTATGTTTTAGATGATAATTCGTGACGGTGCTATGCTTTTTCTTTATCTATATGAAAATCGATGACTCCAGAAAAATCCTATCGCCCCAATGTGGGAATTATTGTATTTAATCGCAAAGGAGAAGTTTTAGTTGGCGAACGTGTTGGTGTGCCTGATTCGTGGCAATTTCCTCAAGGTGGTATCGATGATGGTGAAGATCCACAAGCGGCGGCGCTGCGAGAGCTGTATGAAGAAGTGGGAATTGACGATGCGGTGCTAGCCTATGTCCATCCAGAATGGCTGTATTACGATTTTCCTTCAACCTTAAAGCTGTCAGGAAAATGGGCTAACTATTGTGGTCAACGACAACGTTGGTTTGCTTTTTATTGGGATCACTCTGCTTCCGCTTGTCAGTTAGATATTCACCATCGTGAGTTTCGAGTGGTGCAGTTTATGGCGATCGACAAGACGCTTGACTCGATTGTCAGATTTAAGAGGGAAGTATATCAGCAGGTTGTCAAAATCTTCACGCCTGTAATCCGCGACTACATAGGCAAATTACAATAGAGTTTTACGTCAGCTTACCTGCTATTTGTATGGATATATACGGAATTAGTTTTATAGTTTATAGTTTAATTAAATAGAACATTCTATTTAATTAAACTAGTTAAAAAACACAAGCAATTAGATAAATATTTATGACCAGCGCAAGTACCACTGTAGTTACTCCCCTTCGTCCTATTAGCAAAGATGGGTTAGAAGCTCTTGCGATCAAGGCTCAAGCAAACCCCAATGTTATTGGTACATTAAAAGTTAAGACCGTCTGTGAAGGTCAGTTTCGCAACCTTAATTTTGTGAGAAACCTGCCTGAACACGTCATCGATGAGCCACCAACTCTCTTGGGACAAGACACAGCTCCTAATCCCTCAGAAGCTCTGCTGGCTTGCCTTGGTTCCTGCTTGTCTGTCGGTATTCATGCCAACGCGATCATGCGCGGCATCACTCTTTCCAAACTAGAACTGCACCTTGAGGGCGATATTAACATTACAGGTGTCTGGGGTATTGGTGATCTGTCGAAAAAGCGGCTTGGGATCAGTGCTGTGCGGGTGAAAGTAGATATCGAATCTGATGCTACCAAAGAGGAGCTTACGGAACTTCTCGAACACGCTAACTACTGGTCACCAGTTGCAAACACTTTCCGTAATCCTGTTGATATGGAAGTTTCCTTGGCATAAATCTGTAAAGATAGAAGGATAATCTAAGCCTGTCCTTTGGGTGCATCAGAAATTAGCTACTTATTTGGTTCTACAAGGTAAGTAGCTAGGTAAAAGAAAAAACAAACCCAAAAAGGCTGTGGCGCAGGCGCAGCATATACCACAACCTTTTGGATTTTGTTTTTTATCACGCTTATCTACTCAAAAATCATAAATATCATTTAAGTAAGAGGAAAGCAAGATGCAGGTTAGTGATGTCAGACCGAAACAATCTCCAAAGATGCTGTTCACTGACGCAGCATTGATGCAAAGTTTAAAGAGATCGATCGCCCAAAAACTAGTGCCTGATGTTACTAAGATCGATCAGCAGGGGATTTATCCTGAAAATTTTTTGCGAGAGATTGGGGGAATCGGAGCCTATGCTCAAGCCGTTAGCGTAGAACATGGTGGCACTGGTCGGGGCGTACTTTCAGCAATTAAAGCGATCGAGATGGTGTCTGAAGTTTGTCTAAGTACAGGCTTCATGGCTTGGTGTCACAATGCCTGCTCTTGGTATTTGCAAAATACTGATAATTCTTTTTTGCGGGAGCAGATTCTGCCACAGGTTGCGACAGGGCAGCTTTTAGCAGGTACGGGCTTGTCTAATCCCATGAAGCATTTCGCAGGTATTGAGAAGATTAAAATCACAGCGACACCCTGCGAAGGTGGCTATATTCTCAATGGAACTTTGCCTTGGGTTTCAAATATTGGTGATCAACATCTATTTGGAGTATCAGCACGAATAGATGGAACTGATGACTATCTGATGGCGATCGCACAGGGCGGGATGCAAGGACTAGAGTTAAGGCAAGATGTACATTTCATTGCCCTTGAAGGCACAAATACTTTTAGATGTCTATTTCGTGATGCTTTTATTAGCCATGATTGGATTTTGGCATCTCCCTGCGATCGCTATGTAGAATATATTAAACCAGGATTTATCTTGATGCAGGTGGGGATGGGGCTAGGCTTAACCCAAAACTGTATTGATCTCATACGAAGGGTTGACAAGACCAAACAGCACGTCAATCAATACCTTGACGATCGCCCCGATGAAATGGAAGTTGAATTAGAAGCGTTAAGATTAAAAACTTATCGATTGGCAGATGCGATCGGGCATGGGCGAGAGTTAGTTAGCAAAGAAATTTTGCGAGAAGTGATTCAAGCTAGGGCAACTGCTTCTGAGTTGTCACTTAGGGCTTCTCAATCATTGATGCTCCATGCTGGTGCGATCGCTTACGTACATGGCAGTGTCTATGAGCGCCGTTTACGAGAATCTTATTTTGTGGCGATGGTAACTCCCGCACTCAAGCATTTGCGTAAAGTATTAGCAACTATGACGTGAAAATGAGTTACGGCGCTCCACGCTATAACTCATTTGTAATTTTCACTTCCACCAAGAGTATCGATTAAAGTTTAGAAACTTGTCTAAGTAGGCAAGCATAATTAAACCCAAAACCCAAAAAGCTGTAGCGCACGCGCAGCGTGCACTACAGCTTTTTGGGTTTTAAGGTTTCTTTTGCCTACCTACTTAAATAGGGCCAAATATTCTATTACCAATAGCATTCTCATCTTCACTGTAATAAAATTCTTCGAGAAGCGGGAACAATTCTTCTCTAGTAATTGAACCATCACCATTGCGATCAATCTGCTGGAAGCTGTCATCAGCATAAACAACGGGAATATTGAAGATGGAGAAGAAAATCTTCCATTCTGACAAGTCCAAATTGTTACTCCGATCTACATCAACTGTGTCAAAGACTAACTCATCTAAGACTCTAGTTGTCTTTTGGTGGTCGCCGTTCTGCAAAACTATTTCATGATAAGCAAGCCACTCTTCCAGCGAAACATTAGATTCTTGTTTTTTTTGAAGTAGCTCTTTAATATTTCCACGCATTTTAATCCACTGGAAGCCGTACTTCTCAATCATTCTCTGGTATTCATTAGAGTCAATTTTAAAACCCCGCAAGTTTGCTAGTCTAGATACGATTTGTTCATAGTCAGCGAACTTTAGAAACCCAAAATTGCACGCATCATACATGGTGAACAGTTTAACTAACTTTCTTCTTTTGAGATTACTTAACATACTACGCCATTAAAACTAATCTTCAATATAGTTTAATACCTTGCTCAGTAAATACCAACAAGAGGTTAAGAAAGGGTTATATTTATATTATGTATTTTCTATAACTGTCGCCCGTCTTGTTAGGTCATGAAACCAAAAGAAGAGAGGCAGTGCTTTGTACCGCCTCTCTTCTTTTGGTTTCGATTTATCCTGATTCAAGTGGCGATCGCTATACAGCCTATTGAGGCTTTAAAGGGTACAGAGAAATTCTTGAAAGTGCCGCTTCGCGGCACTTTCAAGAATTTCTCTGGGTTTTATAGCAGCGCAAAGCGCTGTATTTAATAAAAAGCAGCTTTGTAATAAGTGAGTAGGCGTGATTAAATATAAAATAAATAGAAGTTAATTCGACCGCTTTGTGGTCGAATTA
>JBBQRB010000067.1:0-14528 GCA_038215315.1 Pseudanabaenales cyanobacterium | reverse complement strand
ATATTTTACGTTTTGTTATTGTTTTTTTTTTTTTATTTTTTTTTTTTGTTTTTTTAATTTTTTTTTTTTTTTTTAAAAATACCTTTTTTATTTATAAAAAAATAACCCGCTGTGGGGGCCATCCCCCCCCAAACTCGTCTTCTGGTTTTTGACTTGTTACACTTGGCGACAGCTATACTTAAGTTCGTATGGGACTTGAAGAAATTTTTACATTTGTGATTGTCGGTTGCTTGGCAATTTATTACCAACGCTCACGCCAACAATCAACGACGCAGCCGCCAATAATTTTTTCATGGCTGTTACTAATTGGGCTGCCTTGTCTAGCGATCGCTTGGGTAATTACTTTTCAAACATCATTGCCATTGATGCTGACAATGATCGGGTTTTTATTGTGTGTGTGGACTTATGGAAATTGGGAACCGCCTGCAATAAATTCAGAATCTAACGGCGAGATCCTACCTTTTACGCAATCATTTACACAATCAGAGGAGCAGCAACTAAAAAACTGCTTCCCCCCAGCCATTTATCAGTTAAGAGAACTAGAATATCGACCATCAGAAATTTACTGTCGCGGCAGCCTGCGATCGCTTAACTACAAATATGCCTATGACACCGTAAATCAAAATATTCAAAAAATATTTGGCGATCGCTTTATCTGTTATTTGCAAGAAACCCCAACCGAAAATCGGGGTTCAGAGTTTGGACAATCCCAAAACTCTCAAGAACCAAGCAAATATGCCTTTTACCTTTTACCTTCGCGTCCTCAATTCGTAACTGATCCAAATATCAACTACTGGGCTATATGGGCAATAACCCTGATAATTACCGCCCTCTCGCTTTTACTGGTCGGCTCAGTCATCCATGATAGTTCGCCAGAAATCAACCTAGCGCATCTTCAGAATGGACTCCCCTATTTATTCGGTGTATCTAGCGTATTCATCGTCAATGCGATCGCTAGATTTTTCATTGCGAAGAAATATCGACTACCCTTTAACCTCCCTCTCCTATTGCCAGCCTTTGGTGGATTAGGCATGTTAGGAGGTCTTAACATACAGCCCTCAGCCTTAAAACACTCACAACAAAATTATCCGCAAAAAAATTATCCGCAGCAAAGGCAAGTCCTATTTGATCTAGCAGCGTTTCCTAATTTAGCTAGTCTCAGTATGTCCGTAATTTTGTTAATTTTGGGGCATTGGCTCCTAATCCCTACTGATGTTAATACTGCGGCATTGCCATCAATATTTTTGCCTAGCCTAATCAACTTCGAGTTTAGTAACTCGATTTTTGTGAATTTTATTCATACTATTTTGCAGGTAATTTCTGCATATCCCCCTTCCCAAACCTATGTAATCGACAATCTAGAAGTAAGTCTCGTTTTACTGTCGCCTTTAACACTGGCGGGTTGGACAGGTTTAGCCATGACGGCTCTACAGTTACTGCCCTTTGAGTTTCTTGATGGAGGTTGCCTAGCGCTCGCCATGTTTGGTTATCGTCAAGCAACTCAATTAGCAAGGATAACCAGAGTTGTGTTGTTAGCGATCGCCATGCTGATCCAGCCTTGGCTACGACTATACAGTCTGCTGCTATTTGCCATACCTACGCCACGACCTTTAGTTAAAAATGAAGGCTTACAAATCGGGAAGCGCGATATATTAGGCTTGATTTTAATGGCGATCGCTTTATTAATTATTTTGCCCACACCAAAATCAATAGTTTTAAGGTAAAGTTTCAGCAATTGTATTTTTGTAGTGTGGCAAAGCGACGCTACAAAAATACAATTGCTGCTTATTTCAAATTTTCAAGGTGTAAACGTGATTTTAGGATTATTATTAACCTTGGCATTAGGTAGCTACACTTTGTTGCTACTGGTAAAATCAGTTGAGCCAACAGTAGATAAATGTTTATCCTGAAGCGCCAAGACGTTGAAATAGTCAACGTTCAAAACCCACAAAACAAAGATCAACAAATACCGATTTTGCAGTATCAGGGGCAAACATTTCGGTTACTCAATACGTTTGGTGATAATCGAGATGAAGCTTTAGCCCTATGGCGTGACTTAACTGATAACAAAGGTAAAGCTTGCGTATTATTGGAGGAGCCTCAACGTTTTAGCGTGTGGGGCAGAGTCAGACTAGACCAAATTTCCACAACCAAAAACACTAGTTCATCAGTTGGGACTCACCTTGTTCAAGGCTGCTTACTAGTACTGCAATCTGTATATTTTGATATTGAAGATCTACTTGGTACAAGGCAGGCAGGTTCTTTTAAGCAAGACTTACTAAGATTTATGCAACAAGGAAAGTTTGCTCAATGTGACAACATCAATGCTTTAGAAGCAATATTGTCAATCAACCCCCTCAACAATGTGCAGATTCCCAACTGGGATGAGGGCAAATTACAGATTTTGTTGGGAGAAGTGCATCGCCTTGGTTCATCGTACTTTGGCAACAATAGTTTTGTGGACAGTGCGATGGAAGCTTTAAATGAACTCCCTGAAGCAATGTCGGTGACCTCATGGCTGCAAAAAATCCCCAAAGGTAAACTTTGGCGATGAAGACTAAGCTTTTCTTGAGATTTATGCAAATAAGTAGATGAACTTAATTAATTACAAACCAAAGCCCATAAAGTTGCGCCCCTGCGGGGGCGCAACTTTATGGGCTTTGGTAATTTATTTTGTATAGCTACTTATAATCCATTAATCCATGCCACTAATGTCAGCTTTGGCTTTATTCTAAGTTTATTAAAAAACAAGTTTTTTATGGTTGTAGCTAAGGTTCAATATTTATGAGTAGGGCCAAATCTTCCACTCCATCAGGGATTTCTACACAGCAAATTGTCTGGGCAGCGATCGCATGGGCAGTAATATCTCTAATGTTTTACCTGTTTTTGAGTGCCCCAACTGAAGTTATTCCAGCGATTAAGCCCGAAGACTGTGAAAATGTAGTTAAGGATCTCGCCTTTAGACCAAACTGGTATCGATTTGGCACTTATATCTTTCAAACTGTAGCGATCGCCGCTTCAGGCTTGCTATGTTTACGTAACTGGCGCAGCCCTAAAATCCTTAATGGTCGGACTGTTTGGTTAGGTTTAGGACTTGGTATTATCTCTTGGGGAATTGGCAATTTAATTTTTGGTTATCTGGATTTTCAGTATCAAAATGGTTTGATTGCAGGTGGAGCAAAGGGAGCCAAAGACTTAGTTAATACTTTTCCCTCGATCGCTGATATTTTCTTTACAGCTACCTATGTGTTTTTAGCATGGGGCATGGCAATGTCTGTGATTGGTAGAAGACTAAACCTTTATCCCAAACAATGGGCGATCGTTGGTGGTGTCGGCTTTGTGGGGATTGCTATGGCTAGCTACGTCACTTTTGGCGTTGGCGGAGAATTTTCTCTAGATACTGGCAAGGTTCTCAATATCATCTATGCCCTTGGCGATATCTGGTTGCTAATTGTGGCATCAATTCTTTTGCTAGCTTTTTGGGGTGGTAAAGCTGCCCAATCTTGGCGACTGCTTGGTAGTGCAGGTATTTCTATGTTTTTGAGTGATTTGTGGTTTAACTACAGCATTAATATTAGTGATGCTTGCAAACCCTACCAGAGCGGAGAGCCTACAGAATTTTTCTGGATTCTTGCCTTTCTACTATGGGGCATGGCAGCAGCTTTAGAATTTGAGTTGTCCTCTAAACCGACAACGCGCAGCCGTAGAAATTAATATAAAAAACGAAAAAGAGAGTTGCGACGCGAAGCTTCGCAACTCTCTTTTTTTATGCCCTAGCAAGACAGACTTGGATTTGGCACTTTAATTTAGAGAAAAGCTCAAGAAGCTGTAGCTTATGCTGCGCTTGAGCTACAGCTTCTTGAGCTTTGGGTTTAATTATGCTTGCCTACTTAGTAGGCTCCATTTCCCTTAGGAAAAATCACTACCAAAATTGTACTTATGATTAATTTAATGTCCAAGCTAAGACTCATCAGCTTGACATAGCTAGCGTCAAGTTGTACGCGCTTATCATAGGGAATGTCATTGCGCCCTGATACTTGCCATAGACCTGCAATCCCAGGACGTACATTCAGCACATCGTCAATCCATTCGCCATACCTAACCAATTCAGCTTTTACTAGGGGGCGTGGTCCAACTACACTCATGTCACCAACTAAAACATTCCAAAACTGTGGTAGCTCATCAAGGCTCGTAGTTCTTAAAAATTTGCCAATCTTGGTGATGCGCGGATCTTTTTTCAACTTGAAGGATGATTCGTACTCAGCCCGACTTGTAGGACAAGAGTCTAAGTAATCTTCTAATACTTGCTCTGCTCCATCAATCATGGTTCTGAATTTTATGCATTTAAACTCACGCCCATTTAGTCCTACTCTTGAGTGAATATAAAAAATAGATCCCTGCGAACTAATCAATATCAAGAAAGCAATAATTACATATACTGGTGAAAACAGTACTAAAACTGTTAAAGCAAACAAAATATCGAAGCTTCTCTTTCCCCAAACTGCATAATGATCGATTCGATTGGAAACCGTTCTTTGTGTTCGCAGTCTTGCTCGACTGCTTACTTTGCTTCTAGTAATCATTAATCCTCTTCACCACACCACATAGTTGCACTAATCATACAATGCCTGTCTACTTTTATTGGGGAGATGATGACTATCAAATTAATCAAGCAACTAAGAAGTTAGTTGATAAGTTCATCGATCCCTTATGGAAAGATTTCAACTATATAAAGATCAATGCAAGTGGCGATCTAGAAGTGATGGATGGCTTAAATCAAGCGGCAACAGCTCCTTTTGGTATGGGTGGTCGTCTGACATGGCTTGCTGATACTGCGATTGCCCAGCGATGCTCAGAGTCATTACTAGCAGAATTAGAAAGAACTTTTAGTCATTTACCTGAAGATTCTTACATCTTGTTTACCACGTCCAATAAACCTGATGGCAGAGCTAAGTCTACTAAGCTAATTCAAAAATATGCCAAGGTTTTAGAGTTTTCTTTGATTCCTCCTTGGAAGACAGATGCGATCGCTCAATTAGTCAAACAGTCTGCCATAGAAATCGATTTGAAGCTATCGACTGATGCCATTGATTTGTTAGTTGATGCGATTGGCAGTGACACAAGACGATTAACGATGGAGTTGCAAAAGTTACAACTATCTCATCATGGCAATACCAAACCGATGACGGCTAAAGAAATTGCGCCGCTAATCCAAGCATCAGCTCATAATAGTTTGCAATTAGCTAGTGCAATTCGCTCTGCCGATACGAGCCGATCGCTATCTTTGATCGGCGAGTTATTACGAAATAATGAGGTAGGCTTACGGATCTGTGCAACTTTAGTGGGGCAGTTTCGGACATGGTTGTGGATCAAGTTAATGCAGGAATCTGGGGAAAGGGATGACAAGGTGATTGCAGATGCAGCCGAGATTGGTAACCCCAAACGAGTGTATTTTTTAAAGCAAGAGGTGCAAGGTCTAAACAGTCAAAAGTTAATGCGATCGCTAAGTATTTTGTTGCGTCTCGAAGCTGACCTTAAACATGGCAAAGAGGAAACGGCAACATTGCAAACAGCAATAATTGAGTTGTGCCAAGCTATGACTAAATAAAGATCAAAAAACGAACTGTGTGGCATCGCCTACGCCGATGCCACACAGTTCGTTTTTTGCTTTGTCATTCGCTCTGCTACGATAAAAAACTAGTCAACTTATTTATCGATATGTCTGTTCACCCCACCACAGTTACTGTAGACTTGCCAAATCGCAGCTATGACATCGAAATTGCCCACCATCGTCTCAAGGATTTAGGCGCAAAATTAGTAGAAATTGGATTGGGGAAAAAGAGTAATAAGGTTTTGATTGTTTCCAATCCTGTTATTTATAAGCATTATGGCGAAACCGTAAGTTCTTCGCTGACTCAGGCAGGATTTAGCTGTACTAATCTAATTTTGCCAGCAGGGGAGAGATTCAAGACAGCCAACTCTTTACAAAAAATTTATGATGCAGCACTTGCTCATCGATTAGAGCGATCATCTCTGATTATTGCCCTCGGAGGAGGGGTAATCGGCGATATGTCTGGCTATGCGGCGGCAACTTGGTTACGAGGGATTGACCTGATTCAAGTACCGACGACATTACTCGCAATGGTCGACTCAGCAATCGGTGGCAAAACAGGGATCAATCATCCTCAAGGCAAAAACTTAATTGGCGCATTTCATCAGCCGCGTTTGGTTTGGATCGATCCTGAAGTCTTAAAAACCTTACCTGTGCGCGAGTTTCGTTCGGCGATGGCGGAGGTAATCAAATATGGCGTGATCTGGGATCGTGATTTATTTGATCTGTTAGCTAACTGCGATCGCCTTGACCAGTTGCGCTATGTAAAACCTGAACTACTACAATTCATCCTCTATCGCTGCGCCAAAGCCAAAGCCGAGATTGTCTCCAAGGACGAGAAAGAAGGTAATCTTCGCGCCATTCTCAACTATGGTCACACTGTCGGTCATGCGATCGAATCAGTTACCAACTATCGCCTTTACAATCACGGCGAAGCGGTGGGGCTAGGCATGGCGATCGCAGGCGCGATCGCCGTTGACCTTGGACTATGGTCACAGCAAGATCAAGATCGGCAAATGCTATTAATTACTAAAGCTGGTTTACCTCAAACTCTGCCAGTAAACATTGACTTAGATGCAATTACAGCTTCTTTATCCACTGATAAAAAAGTAGAAGCAGGAAAAGTGCGTTTTATCTTGCCGACAGCGATCGGCTCAGCAAATCTTAGCGATCAAGTTACTACTGAGCTAGTTAAACAAAGTTTACGAAAAATGATCGCATAATACTTGACACGTGATGGGGAGAGTTCGTACTATACTTAAACGTTTATGTCAAGCAAAAAACTTCAAAAGATTGCTAAATGTAGCTAAGCACATACGCATTAGATACTTTAGACAAATTTTGATATGAACTGAGTCAACTAAGTAACTTTTTTGACAATTACATATACTTGTAAACCCTTAGTAATTCAATTAATACCTAAAAGAGACTAGATAACAGAGATTTCATGACTAAAAAGCCAATTAAAGACCTTCCCCAAATCAACGAACGTATCAGATATCCAAAAATTCGAGTCATTGATATGGAGGGAGAGCAGCTCGGCATTCTCACTCCTAAAGAAGCCTTGAAAATGGCTGAAGAAAAAGAGCTAGACCTTGTGCTTGTCAGTGACAAAGCCGATCCACCTGTGTGTAGGATCATGGATTATGGCAAGTTCAAGTTTGAGCAAGAGAAGAAAGCCAGAGAGGCTCGTAAAAAGCAGCATACTTCTGACGTTAAAGAAGTGAAGATGCGATACAAAATCGAAGAACACGATTATAAAGTCAGAATTAATCACGCAGAACGTTTTCTAAAAGAAGGAGATAAGGTCAAAGCTACAGTCATGTTTCGCGGTCGCGAAATTCAACACGTAGACCTTGCCGAAGTGCTGCTCAATCGTATGGCAAGCGATCTCGAATCGGTTGCTGAAATTCAACAGTATCCCAAGCGAGAAGGCAGAAACATCACCATGTTGATGGCTCCCAAAAAATAGAATCTAAAAAAGCGGCGTGATGCGCCGCTTTTTGGGATAGCTGTCGCTAATCAAAATCCAGAAGAGAGAGGCGGTGCAATGCGCCGCCTCTCTCTTCTAGATTTTGTATTATTGCGCTGGAATTAACAGGGGAATCGAAAGGGGGGCATTATTTGACTGTGATGTAGGGTTCGTTGTGTCCGTAGGCAATATTAGATTGGGGTTAGGTGTAGCACCAACTACTGGCGCTCCTACAGGACGCAGTACTTCAACACCATTTTGTTGTAGCACTACTATAGGAGGCTCAGAATTAGTGTCAATACGTTTTACCAAAACTTTACCGTTGGAAATTAGCTGTCCAGCACTGACAGAACGTGATGTTGTCTCACCAAAAGCCTTAACAATTGCATAGATCGTACCAGCGGTTTCAACAGTACCCGTAACTATAGTGCCTTCAGCAGCCTGTATGTTAGGGGGTGCAGTGACGATACTACGACGGTTAGAAGTTATCACCCTTACTGCGGGTCTCAGTTGAGGAGGGGCTTTGGGCTTTTCCAAGAGTGATTCTAGTGTTGGTACTGGATTGATCACAGTGCTAGTAAAAGGATCACGCAACTGTTTAGAGTCAACACCAACTTTCTGCTCTAGTTCTTGAACCCTAGCTTGCTTATCAGTAGTCGCAATTAGGTCTTGGGTCGTTTGTCCAGATACTAATGGGGTATCAAAGGTCGGAGCAGTCGGAGCAGCCACAACTGCGGGTGGTGGCGCGCTAGTCGAAGTGCCATCAGCAACAATTGGTAATGGCTTACCCTCTTCCACAAGTAGCCTTATTTGTTCGCAATCTGACCCAGCCGCGAACTTAGCTGTTTTAGTAACACCTTGTCTAAGTTCTCGGGCGGTACTGATAGAACATTCAACAGGGGGGCCTTCACCACAAGCACTAATGATTGAGGCAACGCTAAGAATCACGCCAGCTAGGTAATAGATACGCATAAAAAGTTCCTCTGCTGCCTACTTGGTTTTCGGTACAGCGTCATCCAAATTTCGTCGATTTCGACTGCAAGATAGTAAAGCATTATGGTAATTTTGGCAATGATTAGCACCAAATTCGATTTAGGCAGTTCAAGGTGGCGGCGCGAAGCCCTGCCACTTATCTTTCACTGGGAAGGCAGTAATTCTAATTATGAAAACCAAAGAAATGAGTTGCGGCGCTTCGCGCCGCAACTCGTTTCTTGGGTTTGATATGCTGTACGATCGCTACAGGCGATTAATATAACTTTATGATGTCAACACTCTTAGATAACCGCTATCGTGTCACTAGCGTTTTAGGCAGTGGTGGCTTTGGGGAAACCTATATAGCTGAAGACACAAAAATGCCATCTAATCGCCGATGTGTGATCAAGCAACTAAGACCGATCGCGGATAATCCCCAAATGTATGAGCTATTGCAGCAAAGGTTTCAAAGAGAAGCTGCCGTACTAGAAGCATTGGGAGAAGAGAGCCGATACATTCCCAATCTCTATGCAAATTTTGTCGAAGATGGGCTTTTTTATTTAGTCCAAGAGTGGATTGATGGATTAACGCTTACTGAATCAGTCAAACAGCATGGCAAGTGGAGTGAGGATGCTGCTAAAAAATTAATGGTAAGTATTCTGCAAACACTTACCTATGTTCATAGTCGGGGCATTATTCATCGTGATATTAAGCCTGATAATATTATTTTGCGATCGGGAGAACCTGTTTTAATTGACTTTGGAGCAGTCAAAGAAACCCTTAATATTACGACCATCAAAGGTGCTGCTCAGCAGGCTCACTCGATTGTAATTGGCACACCTGGCTTTATGGCTTCTGAGCAGGCGGCGGGACGACCTTTTTTTGCAAGCGATCTCTACAGCTTAGCTTTGACTGTAATTTATACGCTGACCGCAAAGTACCCACAACAATTAGGGATTGATCCGCAAACAGGTGAAGTGCTTTGGCAGTCGCAAGTTAGCGTTAGTCCAGAGCTTAAAGCGTTACTTACCAAAGCCTTACACTTCGATCCGCGCGATCGCTATGCCTCGGCTCAAGAAATGCTAGAGGCGATCAGCGATCAAAGTATTAGTCTGACTCCATTACCGCGATCGCAAAACCTATCAAATATGCAGACTCTAGCCGTAACACCTAGAGGCGGAGGGGAACTACCAGCACAGCCAATTTATACTTATCAGCCTCCATTATCAAAAAGAAAAGCAATTGCGCCAATGCTGGTAACGGTGATTGCTGGCGGATTAATTGGCGCAATGGTGGCGATGGCGGTAGTGATCTCTCAGCGTAGTGATATCGCGTCTTTATGGAACAAAATGTTTTCTGCGAGTAAATCAGTGGAAAAGGTAGCCTTTTATTTTTTAGCAGATTCTGCTTTTGAATTTGAAGATTCTGCAAAGGCAAACCTAAGAGTTGAGAAGTTGCGATCGCAAGGATATAGAGAAGCAGGGATATTTTGGATACCTGATTATCCCAATTTAGGAAACAGTCAATTTTTCCAAGTATACACAGGACAATTTCCTAACATAGAAAACTGTAGAGAGAAGCTTGAACAACATTCTCTGTTTGTCGATGATGCTTACTGCGCCTTTGCCAGTCCTAATCCTGAAGACTTAGTTCAGCGAATTTCTGGCAATCCCCCATCGCCCACACCAACTCCCATCTCAACTCCAACCGCGACATCAACTCCACCACCCAAACCACAAACCTCTCCCGAACAATTTATCAAGGACTATTACAGCCTCATTAACGATCGCCAGTTTACACAGGCCTGGCAAAGTCTCACGCCTACCTTTCAACGCGATCGTGCTGGGGGCTACCAGACCTTTATAAGCTTTTGGCAGACTATCGACAGCGTTAATGTGAGAGGTGCGCGTATTGTAGAAGTAAAGGCAGATTCAGCAATAATTGATATCGATTTAACCTATCAAAAGTCAGCAGTAGTTACTCCAGAAACATTACGCATGGGCTTACTATGGCAAGAGTCTTCGGGACAATGGCTAATCAACACAACACAGAGGCAGTGAGCTATAAATCATCAATATGTAGGGGAACGCTTTGCGTTCCCCTACATATAGTCTATTGAGGCTTTACTAGGTACAGAGAAATTTCTGAAAGTGCCGCTTCGCGGCACTTTCAGAAATTTCTCTGGGTTTATGTCGGCGCAAAGCGCTGTATTGATGATTATTTTTTACCCATTGATTGCCACTTTTGATTTGCTAAATCATATACTTCTATATTGACCTCCTTGGCATTCATTCCCCTAGCAAACTTTTCTACTTCCCTGCGGACTAAAAATCTTCCCCAAAAGGGAATCTCTTTTAATTTACTTTCTGCTTCAACTGTCCAGACTATTGATTCGCTCATATTTTTACCAATCTTTCCATTTAACTAAGTAGGTACGCAAAAGAAAACTTAAAATCTAAAAAGCTACAGCTTTTTAGATTTTATTACACAGGTAATTAGGCAGTCATGAACAAAGCCCAAAGAAGCTGATTCACCCGCTTCGCGGGTGAATCAGCTTCTTTCACTCCATCCCATCTGTACGGCTTGGTTATAGAACTTACGATAAGCTAGTTCTATGGCATCGGAAGGTGCATGAATTTCCTCGGTAAGATCATGGGGCGCAGATCCTGACTGAATCTTAACAGCTTCATTGTCCTGTAAAAATGTCTTGACTACATCTCGGCGCATAAAACTATCAGCCAAGGGAGTCGTGACAAAATTACGGATATGCAACCACTTTGTAATCGTCTTAGTCTCGCTGACAGGTAAATGAACGAGAAAAAGCACAAATTGGAACTTGCCAAATTGCAAATCTACTCGCGAAACATTGGGCATATAGAAAGTTGCGCGAAAAATTCCATCTGGTGGATCATTTCCCAAGATTAACTTGAGTGAATAGGCAGGTTTAGTCTCGAAGGTGATAAATCCACTAGCGCTCCATTCTCCCATCTCCAACTTATATGATTGGACAGCAGGAGATTCTTTTTTCCCAAAAGCTGTCGCATGGACAAATGGAGCATGAGCCATATCGATAGTATTGGCAATTACCCTAGAATAATGACCTTCCCAAGTAAAACTACCAGAAACTGTTCGCCAACCTTGTTTATTAAATTCTGCCAAATCTGGAATTGGTGGACATTCAGCAATGGGTAAATCGCCCCAGAACAGCCATACCAAACCATACTTTTCTTGTACTTGATGCGATCGCAATTTAGCTCTGATCGGAATACTCACTTCAGGCTGATTAGCGGGAATATTGCTACAAGTTCCATCAGCTTCATAGCGCCATCCATGATAAGGACAATGGATACAATTATTTTCTACCCAGCCTGCTGCTAATTCTGTACCTCGATGCACGCAACGACCATCTAAAGCAATTATTTGTCCTTCAGTTCCACGATAAAGAACTAATTCATGTCCCATAAAGGTAATCGTCTTAGGCTTAGCAGAGATAGCCGCACTATGCTCTATTCCATACCAGAAGTTTTTAAGTATCTGGTTGCTGTTGTGTTGCTTTGCTATTAATGGCTGTTTTATGTTTTTTACATTTTCCATAGTTCAAGAAATCACAATTGGGCACATCTAGGTATTAATACTCAAGCTAAAGATTACTCTAACAGTAGTCACTAAACTATAGCAATTTTTAATAAAGGATATATTTTTTATCCAATTTAAGGTAAAGAGAGCTACAGTAGTTTTCAAAAAAATCGATTTGTCATTACGTTTGAATTTTAGCCTTTAACTATGCTAAATCGCTTAGAAAGTCAGCCAAATTGCTTGGTAAAGCCATAAGAAAACAACTTTATTGATGTCACAGCTTTGCCATACCATGCTATTAAAAGTTGTTTCCTTATTAAATTATGGAACCCTACAGCACAAAATAGTATTGAGAATATAAGATTTTATTAGTGTGAATTTTTGAGTATTATCAACAGCTACACAGCTTAAATGTTGTGACGACAGTCACATAAAAATGTGATAGCGGACACATAAAAATTTCAATGTATTAATGCATACCTTACAGCACTTTAGACTTTTTAGAATCAAAGAAATTCTTTGAGAAGCTTGCTTAGCGAGCTTCTCAAAGAATTTCTTATGCTATGAAAATTCTTAAAAGGCTGTACCAAATTAAGATTAGCTGTACTGAATTAAGATTATTAAAGATGTTGCAAAGAATGAATTCTAGTCTTTTTTAATCTGGCTACTATCGACTTTGCAAATCAATAGTGTTTTAAAAGATTTTATACTGGCAAAAGTTTATATTTTTTGTTTTATTAACAAATATTAAGATCATTTGAATTCTTCTTAAGATATATGCTTTAAATAAGCGTAATGAATTGTATAACTTGTATATCGTCAAATCAACTCCTACTTAAGAATAGCGTTGAATTGATTTAAGTAAGTTTTCATTGATTTTATGAATAGCTAAAACTATTGATACGAACTAAAGAGGGGACTAAGATGGCAGTTTTTTTGTATCCAATATACACTCTGTGTCATATTTTCTTATTGATATGGGCTCATTACCTCTACGCAGATTCTCATCAATTTGGCTTGATTGTGCTGATTGCCATTACTGCTGCGATCGCCTATGACAATCTCATCATTAGTCTTGGTCGGTTGATTGGCAAAGGGAAAGTGCTTCTTCAACTGAGCCAGCCTCGATTCTTTTGCCATGTAGTTTTAACTCCTTTATCGGTAATTGCCGCTTTTAGCTTTTGTTTTCAAGTCCAGCTAAAATGGGCAACTCAGCCATTAGCAGTAGTCCTAATCAGTCTCGTTACAATCGCCCTAATTGCTGCTGAAATACTCACCTATTACAGGAATTTTGAGCCAAAGATTGACAGATTTCAAGGTACTGTACGTTACACTAACAGCGCGTACAAGATGCCACCAATTCCTTCAATTATTACCACAATCATTATTGGAATTTTAGGGTTCATTTTATGGAAACAATTTGACTCCTATTGGTTAATGATTGGTAGCATTGTTATGTTCTTGGGAGGGGCGATACCTCAGAAAGTTGCGGGTCCAGTAGTATGTTCTGGAGTGGAAGTAATCTTAATTTTAGGATTTTGTTTAACAGCTAGTCAAATCCAGTCACTTGTCTAAACCCTAATCCCCTTCACGATTAAACTAACAAATCATGTTTTCTAATACATTCACTAATTTAAGCGAACAATCAACTCCCCTAAGTGTTCTGGTGTTTTTTTTGATAGCTTTTGTACTACCATTAGTCCGTCTATGGCTAAAGACAGGCAATTTTGCGATGGCTTTTAGTCGCAATCGAGATCCAGTCCAGAAGTTAGTTGGTGCTGGAATTGCGATCTACATGACTGGTTTGTGCGTATGGGCTATTTGCTATGCACTTTTAGGGAAAGTGGCTCTGGGAGTTTGGCAAACATCGATACCTGTTCAGGCGATCGGCTGGGTCATGTTAGCGATCGGTCTAGGTACAACCGTTACTGCTCAGGCTCAGATGGGAACTTCTTGGAGGATGGGCGTTGATCCAAATCCAACTGGACTAATTACTTCTGGTTTGTTTAGATTTAGCCGCAATCCAATTTATACAGGAATGTTATTAACTCTTTATTCCTATATATTTATTAGTCCCTGCCCTTGGTTGATAATGGGGTGTTGTCAATTTACATTACTTGTTTATTTACAAACCGTTTATGAGGAGCAAGCTTTAATTAAAGAGCATGACATTAATTATTTGAGCTATGCTTCGTCGGTAGGTAGATTTTTCCCTAATGTTGGGTATTTAAAGTCATCTCAAACTAATTTAAACAACACTAAAGTCTCTTCAAAAGTATCAAGCTCCATCACAAATTAAGTATTATGACTATCTATATTAGTTAGCGCTTAAAATTTAATAGCTTTTTAGAAAGCTTAGCTAAGTAAGCCTTTAGAATATAAGATTTTATCTAAACA
>JBBQRB010000066.1:0-14717 GCA_038215315.1 Pseudanabaenales cyanobacterium | reverse complement strand
TTAATCGATATCCATTTTGTAGGACGGTCTTCCTGACAGATTCCCATAATTACGTTGGTTTGTGGTATTCCAGTTTTGAGTGTGATCATGGCAGGATGCTTTTCTCCTAGAAAAACAGAGCCATCCTCCTGAATAGTCGATCTCTCAAAATCAACGGACTTAAGACCCCGCATCTGATCGATAGATAATCCCAAGATCTCCTCAGCACTTTGATTGCAGGCAATAATATTTCCATCTGCTTGTTGCAGCACAATACCTTCAGGCATCGTCGCAATGACCGACCGATATCGAGATTCACTTTCTTGAAGTTCGCTAAGGAGGATTTTTCTGGCTTCAGATTCTTCTCGCAATGCGTTTTCAATTTGTACTAATTCCGTAATGTCTTGAGAAGTTCCAAATAAACGCACAATTTGTCCCGATTGATTAAATTCTGCTTGTCCCTTTGCTTGGACATATCTAATCGAGCCATCCGCTCTTAATAGGCGCAATCGCAAGTAATAGGATTGTCCATCAATGAGAATTTTCTCAACGGCTTGATGCAGTCTAATAGCATCATCGGGATGATAAAGTTGCAAATTTTCTGTATAGTTTGGTTCGCCCAAAGCGCGATCGCGCCCAACAATGCTGTAGAGTTCCTCTGACCAAGTGATTTTACCTGTAGCAATGTCGTAATCCCAACTGCCGATTTGGGCTACTCGCTGGGCTTCTGCAAGTAAAGCTTGACTTTTAGATAATGCTGCTTCTGCAAGTTTGCGTTGAGTAATATCCTTGGCAAAACCCAAAAATCCTGTAATTTCTTCTCGTTGATTACGAATAGCAGTAACCGATAGCAAAACAGGAACGCGATCGCTATTTTTACAAATGTAAGTCCATTCTTTCTCAAATAATGCTC
Organism: Pseudanabaenales cyanobacterium; assembly: GCA_038215315.1. Taxonomy (GTDB): domain Bacteria; phylum Cyanobacteriota; class Cyanobacteriia; order Pseudanabaenales; family Pseudanabaenaceae; genus Pseudanabaena. The sequence goes on along the minus strand of JBBQRB010000066.1, from coordinate 13,825 downwards.
CCCGTTTTGCCTTGGCGACAAACACCTCAAAACCTGCTTTAATCGTCTCGTTTAGTTCGGCTGATAGTTGATGCGATTGTTCAATAATTTCATTAATATCATGGAAGATTGTAGTACTTTTGCCGATGACTTCTGCCGCCTTATATCCTAAAAGATTCTCTGCGCCTATGCTAAAAGTTTCGATCGCCCCATCTAAATCTGTGGAAATCAATGCAAAGTTGGAGCTATCTAAAACCGCCTGCTTAAACCTTGACTCTTGAGATAGCCATTCTGCTGCTGCTTGGCGAGTGGCATTGCTGCGGCGCAATTCCAAATGGCTGATCACTAGACGACTGAGAGCTTTTAGCTGTTGAATTTGTTTATCGGTGAGATTTCTAGGCTGGTGATCAATGACGCATAAAGTTCCCAGAGTAAAATTATCAGCAGTCTTTAAGGGCATACCCGCGTAAAAGCGAATACGCGGATCTTCTGCCACCAGAGGATTATCGGCAAAACGCGCATCTTGGGTTGTATCGGGAACATTCAAAAAGGAACTCTCGGCAACTGCATGACCACAAAAGGAGATATCGCGTGGCGTTTCCGTTGCATCTATTCCTACTCTTGACTTAAACCATTGCCGATCGTGATCAATTAATGATATTAAGGCAATCGGTGTGCCGCAAATATCGGCAGCTAGTTGTGTCAAGTCGTCATATTCTTGTTCGGGCAAGGTGTCGAGAATATTGTAGCGATCAAGGGCGGCTTGGCGATCGCTTTCATTAAGTGGAACTTGAGGTTTTTTCATGAAATCGAAACTGATAGTATGCTGGTGCTTTTTATTACGCCTATCTACTTATCCCCATAAGGTACAGTCATTTTACGATATCAGTAAAGAAATAAGTTATACAAATTGTTGCAATCGGGCGATCGCAAACCCTAGAAAATTGTATAAATTCAAGGATTAATTCTTCTTAAATAATGTTGATAATAACTTCAGTGAGGTTAACCATACACAAACCGTAAATAACAGAATTTGGGAAGAGTGTTACGATCGCTGTAGATAAATGCAGAGACTAAAACTCATGAAATACTACACATTTGGCAATAATCTTCCCAACGGCAATCGCTGGTCAGGTGTGCGATTTTGGTTAACAACTTTACTCGTTTTTTGGGCTTTTAGTGCGATCGGCTTAGGTTGGTTAGTTAACTCCTTCTTCATTTTGATTGGGTTCATTACCCTAGTCCCTGTAATTGCTTTTTTTGGTTTGCAATGGTGGGTCAAACGCAGTATTGTTTCTGCCGAATGTCCGATGTGCAGCACTACATTTACGGCTTCAAGGGTGAGCCAATTTCAATGTCCTAATTGCGGCGAACCATTACAAGAACAAAACAGTAAATTTGTGCGGCTTACTCCTGCTGGCACTATAGATATTGATGTTCAAGTTGTTGACTAGGCAAATCAAAACCAAAGAATCGCGGTACGGCGCAAAGCGCCATACCGCGATTCTTTGGTTTTGGCGAAGCAGCGAGTGTCATTATTTTTCTGTAATCTGTTTGGGGCGCACAAGTAGCGGAGCATAATCCTAAGCCCTGTGGCGCACGCTCAGCGTGCGCCACAGGGCTTAGGATTTTATATTTAATTGCGTCTAGCTACTTATTGAGTAAAATACTATTAACTGTCTTCAAAGTAAGGATGTCACTATGCCCTTGATTGCCAACGATAAAATTGTTAAAGACCTTGAAAAAGCAGGAGCTTTAGCTATGCGCGTCCCCCCTGAAGGGGGCTATGAAGGTCGCTACCAGCTACGCCTCAAGAATGCTGGTTATGACATTTTATTTATCACCGCCCGTGGACTAGGCGATGTGAGTAGCTACTTGACTGATGTTCATGGCGTGCGTCCAGCCCACCTCGGCAAAACTGATATTCGCACTTACTTTATTCCCCCTGCAATTCAAATGCGCCTGAACGCTTTACCTGCTAAGGCTAAAGGTTTAGTAGTTTGGTTGATTGAAGGTAAATACCTATCTAAAGAAGAGTTAGAAACACTATCTTTAATTCCCGATCGCGACCCGCGTGTAAAAATTGTGATCGAAGTTGGTAGCGATCGCCAAGTGACATGGCAACCACTCAAGCAATCAGTCGCCGCATAGACAGAGAGAAGGGAGCGCAGAGCGCTCCCTTCTCTCTGTCTATGGTTTTGCTTCTGGCATTTGCACAAATACGCGATCGCCAGATTTTACACCTTCTAAAATTTGGGTCTGATCATCGACTGTAGTACCAATTGTGACGGGCTGAAATTTTGGCTGACCATTCTCATTGGCAACCAATAGACCAATCTGTCCTGCTTGCGTCACAATCGCCACCGTTGGAACCACCAGCGCATTCTCAATCCTTCGTCCAATAAAGCGCAAATCAGTATTCATGCCAGACTGCAACTTGTCTTTACCAGTTTCCAAAGAAATACGCACCTGAAAAGAAGTTACATTTTGTTCAATAATTGCCTCAGGAGCGATTAGCCGAACTTTACCTTTAAAGACTTCCGTTGGAAACGCATCAGCAACAATTTCCACATCCTGTCCAATTTTGATTTGGGAAATATCTATTTCAGGAACTTTAGCGATGATTTCTAAGCCATTAGCGATCGCCACAATGGAAGTAGAAGTAGAAGAATTAGTCAACGAAGCAGTCGTAGTCGGAGTCACAAAAGCTCCCACACTGGCATACTTCTGAGTGATAATTCCTGCAAAGGGAGCGCGAATGACCGTGTCTTCAATTTGAACTTCAACGGATTGAATAGAAGCCACTGCTTGAGCGAGTTGAGCTTCAGCTTGGGCAATGTCTTCAAATCGAGTCCCATTGCGTGACTGTTCAAATTGTCTAGTTGCTTCTGTAAGATTTGCCTGCGCCGTGAAAACATCAGCTTGAGCGCTGCGATCATCAGTTAGTAATTCATCAAGGCGATCGCGAGTAATCGCTCCTTCAGCCTGTAAGTCTCGAAAGCGTGAAGTTTTACTACTAGCAAGTGCCAAACGCGATCGCGCCGCCTCTAACCGACCTCTTGCCGACTCGACTCTCGCCTGTGCAGAAGCAATATCTTCAGTCCGATTACCATTGCGTAGTTTGACTAGATTGGCTTCACTTGCAGCAGCACCTGCCTGAGCCTGATCCAACTGCGGAATTAAATTAGTACTATCCATCCTTGCCACGATCTGCCCACGAGTCACGCGATCGCCCTGCTCGACCAACAATTCTGCTAGTTTTCCAGCTTGCTTAGGACTGAGGTTAACAGTTTGGATTGGCACAACAGAACCACTAGACTTAATCTTGACTGACAGAGATTTGGACTCGACCACCTCAGTATTTTCCTTAGATTTTGCACCTTGGTTGATACTGGTCAAAGTGCGAAAAGCAATAAACCCACCACCCAGCAAAACGATCACCAAAATCGCGATCGTAGTTGGCTTTTTTAGAAGATTCCCAGATTTATTATTTTCTTGTTTGGGTGAGATAGCAGTTTTCATCGAAATATAAGCAAGATTGAGCTGATAAAAAATTGAGATCGCATATTTTTGCAATATCCCATTAATTTAAGCCAATATGCGCGATTACGCATCATCCCCTAGCAACATTAATCTAGCTGTTGCCAGTCTTACTCCCTTCCCAGCATAGGACTAGACATTAAACCCAAGAAATTATTGTTGCGGCGCGGTGCGCTGCAACGTCTAATCTTTCACTGGGAAGCAAGTAAACCCAAAAGAGGTTGGCGGCGCGATGCGCCGCAACGTCTAATCTTTCACTAGGAAGCGAGTAAACCCAAAAGAGGTTGGCGGCGCGGTGCGCTGCAACGTCTAATCTTTCACTGGGAAGCAAGTAAACCCAAAAGAGGTTGGCGGCGCTCCGCGCCGCCAACCTCTTTTGGGTTTTGATTTGTCCTGATACAAGTGACGACAACTATGTGAAACCGATTTCTAGGTTTGCAGCGCCGAAGGTGCTGCAAACCTAGAAATCGGTTTCATCATGAGAATTGCTACATTAAATATCCGTTCCTTGATCTATCAAAAAACGGTATATTAACAATCGTATAGGTTCATAAAGACGCACAAAATTTGTAAACTTACGTCCGCAGAGCCTCTCAACTGCTGAGATATGTGACTGTGTAACTACAATCATGTGCTTTATTAGCTCAGAAAACGCTACGCATTCATATTTATACTTGGGGATGAGTAACCTTGTGAGCCAGACCGTCACAATTAGCGAAGAAAAACCACATATCGTACTTCATAGTGATGAAGGTGCGATACCAGTCCCCCTCATAAATGCCTACTCTTGGTCATTGGGGCGTGGCTCTGAAAACGATATTCCCCTATCTGACAAATGCGCCTCACGTAATCACGCCATGCTGCAAATAGTGGGTGATAACAACTATTTCTTAATTGACTTAGGCAGTCGTAATGGCTCTTTTGTAAATGGTCGCCGAGTCACAATCCCTGTAAGTTTAAAGAATGGCGATCGCATTATCCTTGGAGAGACAAATCTAGAATTTTACTGTCCCGAAAACATCACAGCTCCTGACACAAGTGCTTTTCAAAATGAAGAAAATACCGATGCGATCGCGACGGCGATGCTGCATCGTAGACAACTAATTACGGTACTAGTTGTGGATATTCGCGACTTTACTAAAATGACACAGCAAATGGATGAGCATATTCTGTCAGAAACAATCGGCACATGGTTTCGCCGCGCTGGACAGATTATTGACCGCCACGGTAGCTGGGTCGATAAATATATTGGCGATGCGGTGATGACCGTCTGGATTCATGAAACTGAGAAAAGCTCTGACACCGTAGCCACTCAAGATATGCTGAAGGTCTATCGCGCCCTCTGTGAATTATTTGAGATGAGTGATGAGCTAAATCAACAGTTTGACTTACCATTTCAGTTGCGCGTTGGGGCAGGTATAAATACGGGTTACGCAATGGTGGGGCAGATGGGAACCAGCGATCACCCCGACTATACGGCTCTCGGCGATACTGTGAATGCAGCTTTCCGTCTTGAGTCTTCAACAAAGCAGCTAGGCATGGATGTGGCAATCGGCTCAGCTACTTATAGCCACACTCCCTACGCGGCAGTACTATTACCATTCAAGCAATATTCTGTAGATCTTAAAGGCTACAGTACCCCAACTATCACCTACGCTGGCACTTTTAAGGAGCTAGGGACATATATCAAGAAGTTAGGCTAAGCACTGATGAAGGTTACGCTTCAGCTACACTAAAATAAGTCATTTATTGTAGAAATAAGCCCCTATGCGCTTAAGCGAAATTACTCATCCTAATCAATTACATGGTCTTACCATCTCTCAGCTAGAGGCGATCGCCCGCGAAATTCGTCAAAAGCATTTAGAAACAATTGCCGCCACTGGCGGACATCTGGGGCCAGGACTGGGCGTTGTCGAATTGACCCTTGGGTTATATCAAACCTTAGATCTCGATTGTGACAAAGTAGTTTGGGATGTGGGACATCAAGCCTATCCCCACAAACTAATCACAGGTCGTTACAACCGCTTCCATACCTTGCGCCAAAAAGATGGTATTGCAGGGTATCTCAATCGCCGTGAGAGCGAGTTTGACCACTTTGGGGCAGGACACGCTTCGACCAGTATCTCCGCCGCTCTGGGAATGGCGATCGCCCGCGATTTGCAGGGTGAAAATTTCAAAACTGTAGCCATCATTGGTGACGGAGCGCTCACAGGCGGAATGGCTCTCGAAGCAATCAATCATGCGGGGCATCTTCCCAAGACCAATTTGCTAGTTGTCCTGAATGATAATGAGATGTCTATCTCTGCTAACGTTGGTGCAATTCCGCGCTATCTCAATAAAATGCGCCTCAGCCCACCGATGAAGTTCCTCACCAATAACATTGAAGAACAGATTCGGAATATTCCCTTTGTTGGCGAACAAATCAGTCCTGAAATAGAGCGCATTAAGGATAATGTCAAGATTTTGACAATGGTGCAAAACAAACTGGGTGCAGTATTTGAAGAACTTGGATTTACGTACATTGGTCCAGTCGATGGTCATAATCTACGGGAATTGATCGACACCTTCAAAATGGCACATACTCTTAAAGGCCCTGTAATGGTTCATGTGGCGACGACTAAGGGTAAGGGCTATAGCTATGCTGAAGCCGATCGTGTCGGATATCATGCCCAAAATTCCTTTGATCTATCCACTGGTAAAGCTAAAGCATCTACATCTAGCAAACCCAAACCTCCCAGCTATTCTAAGGTTTTTACTGATACTTTAATTAAGCTAGCCGAGCATGACAAACGGATTGTCGCGATTACGGCTGCGATGTCTACAGGTACAGGTTTAGACAAGTTTCAAGCGGCTCTACCAAATCAATTTGTCGATGTGGGTATTGCGGAACAACACGCGATTACTGTTGCCGCAGGTATGGCTTGCGAGGGAATGCGTCCTGTTGCCGCTATCTATTCCACTTTCTTGCAACGTGGCTTTGACCAAATTATTCATGATGTGTGTATCCAAAATCTGCCTGTTTTCCTTTGCTTAGATCGGGCAGGAATCGTTGGTGCAGATGGTCCAACCCACCAAGGTATGTATGACATTGCTTACCTGCGCTGTATTCCTAATATGGTGCTAATGGCTCCTAAGGATGAATCAGAAATGCAGAATATGATTGTCACTGGTGTTACTTACAATGGGGCGATCGCTATGCGCTATCCCCGTGGCAATGGCATTGGCGTACCAATGCAGGAAGAAGATTGGGAAACATTGCCTATCGGTAAGGCGGAAATATTGAGGGAAGGCGATGATGTATTGTTGCTTGCCTATGGCTCAATGGTCTATCCATCTCTCCAAGTTGCAGAACTTCTGAATGAGCATGGTATCAGTGCTACTGTCGTTAATGCCAGATTTGCGAAGCCATTAGATACAGAATTAATTATTCCTCTTGCACAGAAGATCGGTAAAGTCGTTACCCTTGAAGAAGGTTGCTTGATGGGTGGCTTTGGCAGTGCTGTTTTGGAATCTCTCAGTGACAAAAATATTATGGTTCCTGTCTATCGGATTGGAGTGCCTGATATTCTAGTTGAACACGCTTCTCCAGAACAGTCTTTCAATTCTCTAGGGCTATCCAGTGGTCAAATTTGCGATCGCATTCTCAAACAGTTTGCGTTTAACGCACAAGCTACCGTAAGCAAGTAATACCAAAACCCAAAAAGCTGTAGCGCACGCTGCGCGTGCGCTACAGCTTTTTGGGTTTTAAGGTTTCTTTTGCCTACCTGCTTAGATAGAATCAAGGGAGCAGTCTTTACTGACAGCCAGCCTTGCTGAAAAGAATTCGTAGTCAGGAATATACTAGAAAAGGTCACAAAATTGCACTCTGGCAGTCTTGCTCAAATGTTGCACCTCATTTTTGAATCGGTGCTGACCCAGCAACAACTATATGAGGCGATCACTGAGACTTCCGATACTACTGTAAATAGTATTCGTCTGTTATCACGCCGCATCCCATTTTGTTGATTTTTCATTTTGTTCTGACACAATTGACGACAGCTATACAGCGCTTTGCGCTTTTGTAAAACTTAGATAAATTTTTGGAAGTGCCGCGAAGTGGCACTTCCAAAAATTTATCTGTACCTTTTAAAGCCTCAATAGGCTATATCCTTAGATAGAGATTGCTAATATAGAATTGTACTTATGTCAAATTTGGTATAAATTTGATTTGTAGGTAAAAACTATAAGTTTGTATTGAATCGCTTTAACTAAGCGTCATGAAATCTTCTTTGATCTATATATATATTTAGGCATCAGAGATGTAAGAACAAATATACAAAGTTCTTTCTCAACTACTCCTAAACCTAATATAAAAAATATAATGACTAAGGAAATTTTTGTGCTTAGTGGAGAGATTAAAACTCCGCCATTTTCTAGTGAAGTAAGACGTGAAGCGGGATTTTTGCTCAGGAAAATCCAAGAAGGCGAATCACTCTCAATGCCATATTCTCGTCCTATGCCTAGTATTGGTAAGAGATGCCATGAACTGCGTCTTGGAAATGGAGAAGAAAATTGGCGGATTGTCTACCGTGTTGACTCAGATACCATCTTGATTCTAGAAATATTCAATAAAAAAACGCAGAAAACTCCTAAGCAAGTTATTGATAATTGCCAAAGAAGAATTAAACGTTACGATGAAGCTTTACACTAAGTTGAATGCTAGATTATTGGATTTTTGAGTCTGCAAACTGAGAGAAATTGCGATATATCTCTTGATCCTCCTTCATTTAAAGTAAATTATATAGAGAGAGCATAAGCTATGAATTCAGAAAAGCGTCGCCGATTAGAATCCGCAGGATGGCAAAGTGTCACTGTAGATGAATTTTTGGGATTGACTCCCCAAGAGTCGGCACTGATTGAGATAAGGCTCTCTCTTAGCCTCTATCTGAAAAAATTGCGGACTAAACGACAATTAACGCAGCAAGCTCTCGCGAAAAAAATCAAATCTAGCCAGTCTAGAGTTGCTAAGATGGAATCAGGAGATCCTTCTTCTTCATTAGATCTAATTATCAATACGTTATTAGAGATTGGTGCAACTCCTCAAGAAATTGGTGAAGTAATCAGTTCTCCATCTCATTTATTTTAAACAAATTGACTTTGATCGCGATCGCCAATCTTGCCAATTTCTTCTATATTTTGCAATCCTTATAAATCTGCTTAAATTTTTGCTGCTGTGTATTGTGATCAACAATCGGTAAAGGATAATCGCGTTTTTTGCATTGATGGGGTGGAATATTGCCACTCAAAAGTTCAGCAGTGGTCAAGCCTCGCAATTCAGGTAACCACTGCAAAATATACTCCCCTTCAGGATCATATTTACGGGCTTGGGAAGCAGGGTTAAAGATTCTCAAAGGCTTGGGGTCCATTCCGCTAGAGGCGCTCCATTGCCAACCGCCATTATTAGCGGCTAAGTCACCATCTAGTAACTTTTGCATAAAATATTTTTCGCCCCATTGCCAATTGATCATTAGATCTTTAGTTAAGAAACTAGCCACAATCATGCGACAGCGATTGTGCATCCATCCTGTTTGATTGAGTTGACGCATGGCAGCATCAACGATCGGGTAGCCAGTGCGTCCCTCACACCAAGCCACAAACTTTTCTTCATCATCTTCCCAAGGGAAGTTCTGCATCTGTGGGCGATAAGCACCCGTCTCTAGTTGTGGAAAGTAAAAGAGAACGTGCTGATAAAACTCACGCCATGCGAGTTCCTGTTTCCATGTGGTGATACCTGCGGATTCTTCTTCACTACGAACTAGCTGCTCTGAAGCGATCGCAGTTTCCCATACTCGTCTAATCCCAACTGTCCCAAATCGCAAATGTGGGCTAAGTGTCGATGTCCCTGTATGGGCGGGAAAATTTCGTTCTGTTTGATAGCGCAAAATTCCATTGCCATCACAAAAGCTGGTTAATAATTCTAAAGCGGCGGCTTCGCCAAACTTGGGCAAAGTAATGTCATTGATAAATTTTAGTTCACGCAAACTAGGTAAGGGAATTACAGGCAAATTCTCATAACTTGCCAAGCCTGTTAATTTTTTGGGAGCATCAAAAGGTAATGGCTTCGTTTTACTTTGCCAGTTTCGCCAAAATGGGGTGTAAACCTTGTAAGGTTCTCCTGCTTGGGTCGCGATCGCATCGGGGGCGATCAGACCAATATCTATAAAACTTTGAACTTCAATACCTAAAGCTTGTAAAGATCCTGTAGCCTCGCGATCGCGCTTGAGCGCAAAGGGTTCCACATCCTGATTAAAAAATACATGACTTGCTTTGATAGTTGTTGCTAAGTCACAAATGGAACTAACTGGCGACCCATGCACAAATAAGAGGTCGCTACCTAAGCGCCGATAGTTAGCCTGTAACTCGCGCAAGCAGCCCAGCATGAAGTCAACTTTGCTACCTTCAGTCACACCATCGTCGAGAATATCAGGATCAAATATGAATACTCCCAGCACGATTCCGCGATCGCCAACTTTTGCGATCGCCTCACTCAGCGCAGGATTGTCATCAATTCGCAAATCGCGCCGATGCCAGACTATTGCGATCGGGCTTGAGGCGATCGCATTTGCCGAATTATTGGCGATTTTAGGCATAAATATCAACTGGTTTAAATAATTCGATCAGTATATATAAGAGCTATTTTAGCAAAACCATAGCCCTGATTAGCTTCTGCTAAAATAGCTAAGCGGAGAGCGCTACGGAATGAGACGAATTTAGGGGATATTATCAATAAGGCTTTAAGATGGGTGGTTATCTCAAAGAGTTGAATATTTGTAGCTAAAGGAGAAATTTATGCCTACGGCGATCGCCTCTAGTTCAATGTTGGCTAGGTCTTTGTCAAATAATGTCACGATATTGCGGGGTATTCATTGGGATACTTATCAAAATTTGGTGCGCGATTTGGAGTCGCAAGCGGCGATGCGGTTGACTTTTGATGATGGAATTTTGGAGATTATGATGCCGCTACCGCCACATGAACGTTATAAGAAGTTGCTCGGTCGCTTTGTTGAGGTGATGACGGAGGAGTTGGGGATTGAAATCCGTAGTTTAGGTTCTACAACTTGGAGCCGTGAGGATTTGCGGAAGGGTTTGGAGCCTGATGAATGTTATTACGTTCAAAATGAGTTGGTGGTGCGTGGTAAGGATGATATTGATTTGGAGGTTTTGCCGCCGCCCGATCTGGCGATCGAGGTTGATAGTACGAGCAGTTCGATGAATCGAATGGCGATTTATGCGGCGTTGGGTGTGCCTGAGGTATGGCGTTTTGATATGGAGGTGTTGACGATTTGGTGTTTGGTGGATGGTGTGTATCAATCCCATGAGGTGTCGTTGGTATTGCCGATGTTTGGCTCGGCGATATTGATGGATTTTTTGGGTTTGAGTTTAACGATGGGAGAGACGAGTTTGATGCGTCATGTGCGGCTTTGGGTTAGGGATGAGTTGGCGAAATGAGAATTATTTAGGCACTGGTACTAACTTCTTTACCTTAGCCCAATTAAACTCATGCATCTTCGCAAATCGCGCCGATGCCAGACTATTGCGATCGCTTCTCTATTTACATCTCTATTCATCGGCAAAGAAGTCTGAGTCAATTTTTTTAACCTTATACTGAGAAACAACTGATAAGTAGCTCGGCAAAAGAAACCCAAAAAACTGTAGCGCACGCTGCGCGTGCGCTACAGTTTTTTGGGCTTGGGTCTAATTAGGCTTGGGTCTAATTAGGCTTGGCTACTTAGTAGACTCATTAAACCCTCTGGAACTAGCCTTATATTTCGATCTTTGATTTCTGCCAATGACAGCCATTTTGCCGCAAATGCTGTCTTGATAGCACTTTCATAACAAGTTAACTCGTCTTTGTCATACCAAGATTTATCCACAAACTCAGCATCATAGACAAACACAATTTGATGTCCCTGTTTGCCTTCGTAGACAAAGATATTCTCAATTATCTCAATCAAATTCAAATTTTCTACTTCAACTCCAATCTCTTCACTAATCTCTCGCAGCATAGCTTCTTGACTGCTTTCTCCAAATTCTATTCCCCCGCCTAAAGGACGACAAAAATAGTCCTGCTTCTCTGAGTCAAAGCACTCCGACACTAAAATTTTGTTGTCATAGCCAAATAAGCAAATAGAAATAGGTCTAATGCGTTGAATATCATCCATAGGTCGAAATTTTGAATCTGCGATCGCTATTGCAAATTATCGCACTTAATATCACAGAAACAAGAATTTGCGATCGCAGCTAGTAGACAGTCAAGAGATAATAGACGGGTAGATTCGCTTCAAAAATCAATAAGTTGATTTTACTTCACTGGATTGCAAAACAAAGCTCGTGGAGGCGATGGGGATACCCAGCCATTGAAACGAGTAGCCGAAATCTTGGAAGCCCGAGCTGTACCGCTTCGGTCAGCGTCGGGTAGGCTAGAAAATAGGATATGTCACCAAACATCTCATCTATATAAGTAGATGGACATAATTAAATACAAAACCCAAAAAGCTGTGGTGCACGCGCAGCGTGCACCACAGCTTTTTGGGTTTGAGTTATTAATTACGTCCACCTACTTACTAGGAGATAAAGATGTGCGGAATTCTCTTAACATTGCACTCGTCCCGATTTTGATCGCCCGATTTACAAGCTGCGGAATTAGTGACGTAATCGACAGATCTGGAAAAAGTAAACTAGTTTCAGACTCTAGATAATTTCCATCAATTAGCAAAAATATCTTCAAAACATCATCACGATAAATCCAAACTTCAGGCACAGCGATCGCTTCATAAGCAGAAAGTAAAGTCTTAGAAGTTACATCCGACTCGATCGCTAGTTCTGGTGGAGGATAAATGCTGACATCAATTCGCCCCTGACAGTTTCGTACAGCAACAGAGTTAGCCACATAAAAGCAAGTATCTGCTTCAACACCTGCCACCCCTTGTTTTTGGAAAGTAGTTGAGCCAAAATCTTCCCAATCTTTGCCTTGAGAATCCAAAATTGCCGTTACTGCATAACCCGCTATGCGATGGGGACGCTCATGTCTTGCTAATGGGGACATTATTTCTAGAGTGCCATTATGGTAAGCAATGCGGGTTTGGCGATCTTCGCCAAACTCATTGAGGATATTTTCACAATCATGCCAACTAATTGATTGAATTGCGATCGCACTTCCCTGTCGTAAATCTATGGATTTGATCGGAATAGTGACGCTCACAATCTATTTTCTCCTGACAAATAAAATTTTTAATTTGCCTAAAGCCATTATTTGCTAAGTAGATGGACGTAATAAATAACTCAAACCCAAAAAGCTGTGGCGCACGCGCAGCGTGCGCTACAGCTTTTTGGGTTTGGTATTTAAATATGTCCACCTACTTACATCCTATCAGATAATTTTCTGAAGATTTTCAAATACCTGCTTTGATAAAAAACTGCTCTGATGTTATTGCTAAATGAGGAAATATCTCATCGGTCAATAGCCGATCGCCTCGATAAGTTTCAGGAGGACGATCGTAAAAAAACACAGTTAGACTTCGCATAGGTGGATAAACTACCCACACCCGATCTACCCCAGCACTTAAATAATCCATCGACTTCTGTGCCAATTGCTTAAAAGTCTGATCGGGCGATACGATCTCTATTACTAACTCAGGCAATACTGGACAAGGTGTATCTTCACTCCAATCGGCGGCAAGGCGATCGTGAGAAACATATAACAAATCAGGCACAGGAACCCAATCTTGCCCCTGTCGTTTTAGTAACACTGACCACTCGATCGCCACCTGACCAAAACCATTAGCCCACGATGATAATTCAGTCCAAAATGAGGCGGTTAAGCGTGAATGGAAAAATTTTGGTGACATTTTTTTGATCGCCTCGCCTTCGACTAGTTCATAACTTTCATCAATATCTGGTAAATTCAAAAACTGCTCTAAGGTCAGTTTTTGAATTACCGCTGAGTCATTGATGGCTTTTTCTATAACAACATTGGTCATATTTTCGGCTCCTAGTCGATGCGTTACAGCGCTTTGCGCTGTTATAAAACCCAGATAAATCTGTAAAACTGCCGCGAAGCGGCAGTTTTACAGATTTATCTGTACCCTTTAAAGCCTCAATAGGCTGTATAGGCAAGTTATGTTTCTAATTTAACAAATGGGCGATCGCATCTAACAAAAAAGGCACAGCATTTGCATCCCAAAAACCTTCCAAACGTCGTCCAGTTAATAGCTGTAAGTGCAATGTAAACGCATGAGGATAGCCATTAGCTTCAAGGGAAATATCC
>JBBQRB010000065.1:0-14741 GCA_038215315.1 Pseudanabaenales cyanobacterium | reverse complement strand
CCAGTTACTTTGCGATCGCAGGGTATTGGCGGCTCTATCAACACTTCAGGATTTAACTTCACCAGCACAGGCGCTATCAATTTCCTAGCAAATCAAAATATTACGACTAACAATATTACGGCTCTGGGTAATAACCTTACGCTCAGCAGTAGTTTAGGAGCGATTAATACTAGCCAAGGGCTTCTCAATACTTCTAGCACTTCAGGCAATGGCGGAAATATTAGTCTGTTATCGCCTTCTATAAATACCAACTTAGGTAGTATCAATACATCTAGTACAATTGGTAATGCAGGTAATCTTTCTTTCGCAAATATTAGCAATGGATTGATTACGATCGCAGGATCAGATATCAATCTCTCCAGTGGCAGTGGCCTTGCAGGTAGCCTTAACTTCCTCGCTCCAGTAGTCATCAACAGTCCTAACTTAACGATTAATACTTCTAGCACAGGTACTAGCGGCGATGTCACCTTTAGCAACACTCTCAATGGCGCGATCGCCAATGCGAATAGTCTCTTAGTCAATGCTGGGTCGGGCAATATCACTTTCAATGCGATCGGCAATAATATCGCCCTCAATTTTCTAACCGCAAATACCACTGGAATAACCCGATTTAATAGCATTGCTAATCTTGTCAGTCTCACTACCAATGCAGGTGGCACAACCCAACTAAATGGAATCATCAACACATCAGGAACACAGACTTATAATGATGCTGTTACTTTGATTGGAGCATCACAACTTAATGCCACTAATAGCGCTGTACTGTTTAACAATACAGTTGATGGAACTCAAAACCTGATCGTCAATACTGGCTCTGGAAATATCACCTTTAATGGAGCCGTTGGTAGTTCTACAATCTTAGGTAACCTAACCGCTAACAGCATTGGCACAACTAGATTTAACACTGTCAACGCTGCAAGTCTGCTCACTAACGCAGGTGGCACAACCGAGCTAAATGGCAACATTACCACCACAGGAGCAGTTACTTTCAATGACGCAGTGATCCTGACGGGAGCCACTCAGCTAAACTCAGTCAATACCGCGATCGCCTTCAATAGTTCTGTTAATGGCAATCAAAATTTAATTGTAAATAGTGGTGAAGGCGATATTAGTTTTAATGACGATGTTGGTAATATCACCCCGATTGGTAATCTCACCGCGAATAGTTCGGGGGTAACTAGGTTTAATAGAGTTAATGCGGCGAGTCTAACTACTGATGCAACTGGAACCACGCAACTCAATGGTAATATCGCGACCACTGGCTCGCAGACCTATAACGATGCCGTAATCCTGAATAACTCCATTCAATTAAATACGACTAATTCGGCATTTACTTTTAACAACACCGTAAATAGTAATCAGGATCTGGCGATTAACACAGGTACAGGTAATATCAACTTCAGCAGCCCCGTAACAGTGAGGAACCTGACTACTAATAGTACTGGAATCACTAGGATTGACAGTAATATTAATGCAGTCAGCTTTGAGACTGCTTTTGGAGGTAGCACCCTCCTGCTTGGTAATGTCTTTACTTCTGGAAACCAGACTTATAACAACAATTTATTAATTAGCGCCAACACTATTCTTGATAGCTCTAGTGGCAATGGCGACATCAGGTTCACCACTATAAATAACGCGATCGCGGGTACGCCTAGCAATCTCATTCTTAATGTGGGAACGGGCAATATTTTCTTCAATAACTCTGTGGGTAGCCTCAGCGATCGCTTGGGCGATATCACCATCAGTAATGCTAATGAATTTATCAGCAGTGGCATTATTGCCAAATCACTGACCCAAAATGCTGGCACTGGAGAAACGCAACTTGGTAATGACAATGAGTTTACGGGGAACTTAAACATAACTAGCCAGAGATTCTCCCTTACCGAAGCGGCTAACTTGCGGGTTGGTAATGCGACCATTCAAGCCGTAAATGGCGTTAGTCTGGCAGTTGCCAGTAACTTCTCGCTCTTAGGTTCTGGCTCCATTAATATTGATTCCGACTCTAATAGCGACAGTATTGGTACATTTCTCAATCGTGGAACCATCACCGACAATGGATTTGGGGGGGTAGTGAATATCCGCACTGCTGATCCTGATATTCGCAGCGCTATTATTGCTTCACAAATTACCCTAACTCCCTCTATTACTAATACTAGTATTGCGATCGGTTCAGTTGCTAATGGCAACTTTAAGTTACAAGACTCTACCCTAAGCTTATTGCAAGCAAATCTGGTTACCATTAGGGCAAATGGCAGTCCCGTTAGCATCGGTAGTAATAATGCTTCCTTCGCTACAGGTACTAGCCTCGAAATAGGAACAGCTAGTTCTCCTGCTAGCTCGATTAGTGCGATCGCAGGATTTACTCTCAATGTTGATCGCAATCTCTCTCTGACGGGTAACACGATTCAACTTGGTGAAACTAATGTCGGCGGCAACTTAGCCTTAAGATTTACTGAGAGTGTCAGTCAGGTTGGCACAATCTCTGTCACTGGTTCTACTAATCTAATTGTTGATACCAATCCTTTAACAAATATACTTTTAGCTGACTTCGCTAATAATTTTGGCTCTCAAACTAGCTTTACCTTCATTAATCTCCCTAATGATGATTTCCAAAACTTTGAAATTCGTGATATTGCCGAGGGTGCAACCATTGCGCTCTTCCCAAATCAAGTTAATAACCTCAAACTAATTCTTGACAACGGCACTATTGATCTGCCGACCATTCCTCTAACAGGAAGCTTAACCCTGAAAGCTAGAGAAGTAAGTCTCAATGGCGATATCACTACTACCAATGCTAGTCTCAGTGGTGGTCGAATCAATCTCAATAGGAACCTCACCACATCAGGCAATCTGATCATCGACAATGCTGATACCCTTAAAATTGGTACAGATACTAACCTCGATGTCACTGGCAACTTCGAGCAAATTGGTAGTGGGTCGGTACAACTCGGCGGTAATATCGTCAGTGCTGCAAGTGTCACCTTTGCTCAGGATATAGAACTAATCGGCGATAGTTCTATTACTAGCGATGGAAATATTAATTTTGATGGTACTGTCAACGGACTATTCGGATTCACCCTTGACGCGAGTGGAAACTTTGTAGTTACGACAGGAGGGTTTGGCACTATTAGCCCTCTGCAAAGTCTCGCGATCGCCCCTGATTCCACTCTAGTTTCTGGACTTAATTCAGGATTTAGTACCGCTGATATCAATATTTCAACCATTGGAGATGTCTCCGTAGGCGACATTATCAATAACGGTAGAGGTATTAATATCAACAGCGCTGATGGTTTAATAACTACAGCTAATATCGACAGTAGCTTTACGATCTCGTTTGGAAATGGTGGTAATGTCAACCTGAGTGCTGAAGGAGATGTAATTATTGGCAACATTGACACTAGTAGTTTCGGGGATGCTGGTGAAGTCAATCTAGAAAGTCGCTCTGGGGTGATTTCTACGGGTAATATTGATGCTTCTGGTATTTCAGGAGGGCGAGTATTTTTTAATGCGGCTACGGCTATAAACGCAGGACAGATCACTACTAGAGGTTTTGAAGGTGCTGGCGGGGATGTCATCCTCGATCCTTCTGGTGATGTTGTAGTGGCTTCAATTGAGACGACTGGATTGACTGGCGGTAATGTCACCTTAGTTAGTACGGGTGGAAATTTGAAAATTACTGATATATTGAACAGCTCCAATATTTTATCTGTTTGTGCGGGGGCTAGTATTTGTACGAGTGGCAGTATTTCCTCTGGCACAATTTCTTTACAAACTGGCGGTTTAAATCCATTTGTGGTCGGAAATGCGTCTATTAATGGCTCTAGCGGAGTCTTAACAACAGGGCAATCTACTTTGACATTGGGAACGAGTATTCCTGTTTTGCTGAACAGTACTTTTGTTCAAAATGGTATCTCCATTACTCCAGGAGGATTTACGGTTGATCCTAACAACGGATTAGAGCCTCCTAAAAATATCCCCAATATAATCAATCAAGCCCCCGTTGAAGAGAAGATATTATCTGTCCGTGATGTTTTCATTAGCGAAGCCGATCGCTATTTTCGAGAAGGAAACCTTGAAAAAGCTTTTGAAGTAATTGAGAAAGCCTATGTATCTGAGTTAGAGATCTTTACTGGTAGAGCCATTGACTCAGAGGCAATTACAATTGAAAAAACTCAAGATCTACTCTCAACCGTGGTGCAGAGGACAGGTGATGTGGCGGCGCTGATTTATCCAGTAATTCTCAATGATCGAATCGAAATCTTAGTGATTCCACCCAAGGAAAAGGGCAAACCGTTTAGTCGTGCTTCGATCGCTATTAATTCAGAAAAAATTGAAGCGATCGTGACCGACTATCGGAATAACTTACGTGATGTCGGCTCCAATGACTATCTTGAACAGTCGCAACAACTCTACGATTTGGTGATTCGTCCAATTAAGCAGCAGCTTGAGGCGATGAAAGTCGATACCCTAGTATTTGTGATGGACGGGGGGCTTCGTGTTACCCCACCTGCGGCTCTTCATGATGGTAAGCAATTCTTAATTGAACGCTATGCGATCGCCAGTATTCCTGCCTTACGAGTTACTCGCGTTGAAGAGCGCGATCGCAAAGCTACTAGAGTCTTGGCAATGGGACTAACTGAGTCTGTAGCAGGATTTAGTGCCTTACCCTCAGTGGATGTTGAAATCAAGATAATTTCATCTAGTGTTCTCAATGGCGATGCCTTCCTTAACCAAGAATTTACAGTTAATAATCTCCAATCCCAGCGCCAGAGGGGTATTTATAATATTCTGCACTTAGGAACCCATGCTAAGTTTGTGAGTGATACCAGCAAGGACTCCTTCATCCAGTTTTGGGATAGCCGATTGAGTCTGAGAGACATTCCGAAACTTCGCTTTGATAGTCCTGTGATCGATATGCTTGCTCTCAGCGCCTGTCAAACTGCGGTTGGCAACAACCTAGGAATTAGCGGACTAGCCGTAGAATCTGGCGCGAGAAGTGTTCTTGCCTCACTTTGGGAAGTCTCTGATACAGGAACTGCGCCATTGATGATTAGTTTCTACAAAGCTTTTCCTGATGCAGTCAATAAAGCCCAAGCCATGAAAAAAGCTCAGATCGAGCTTTTGGAAGGGCGAGTAAGTGTTGGTAATAGTCAAATATTGGGTATTGAAGGAATCCCTAACATTCCTTTACCGCCTGGATTAGACGATATTGACCTAAAGCATCCTTTCTACTGGTCGTCATTTATCCTTGTCGGCAATTGGTTATAAATATCGCTCCAAAGAGGGTGGCGGCGCGGAGCGCCGCCACCCTCTTTGGGCTTTTATGGGCGACAGCCATAATTATTGGGGGGTTGCCCAAAATCATTTCTAAAAATTGCTGGTAAGCACTAGAGTTTAGAACTAAAATCTAATTACAGTACTTTGTGCTGAAGTAAAATCCAGAGAAATTTTTGAAAGCGCAGCTAAGCTGCACTTTCAAAATTTTCTCTGGTTCAGGTTTGAGCGCAAAGCGCTGTAAAGCATCAACGGGCTGTATTATGCTTAAAAGTCAAAAACTTGTTCAACTCGCGATCGCCGCATTGATTGCTAGTCATGTCATGGCGAATCCTCACCATAGCAACGCTGAAACCTATATTAATCAGCGTCGTTGTCCTGCCGATTTTCCTAACCTCAGCAAGGCACTTGCCAAGGATCTCCCCGACTATCTAAATCGTGTGTACCAACGCCTTCGCATCAAGCGTGAGATCATGACGGTCAGCGAGCCTGAACTTGAGCCATTGCCGCTTGCTCTAGATCAAAATCGCGATCGCTTGCCCAATCAAGTTTTTTTGTCCGTCTTAGAGCGGGAAACTGGCAAGGCTAGAACTTCTCAGCGAGCTTACTGGCTGTTGATTGTGCCAACATCTAGGGGCTGGCGGCTAGCGATGGCATTCATGCGTGATGGGCAAGCTCCAGTAGTGGATGTTAGTGATGCCGCGATCGCTACTGCAACTAACACATGGCTCCGCGACTATTGCGATCCTCGGTATCAACTTTAAAAATTTATGTCTTTATTTGCAAGTTTGCGATCGCAGATGCCTGACGAGGCTCCAAGTCAACTGGAGCGTATGGATGCATTTTGGAAAAGTTACCGCCAACAAAATCACGCGATCGCGCAGGTCGTAAACATCCAGCCAAGTAAATTAGTAGACCAAGAGTTTGACGTTATTGTTTGCGGCGGCACGTTAGGCATATTTATCGCCTGTGCTTTGCAGCAGAGAGGATGGCGTGTGTCAGTAATCGAACAGGGGTTATTGCGCGGTCGCGCCCAAGAATGGAATATCTCCAAACAAGAATTAGATGTATTTATCGAATTAGATTTACTAACTGAAACAGAACTAGAAATGGCGATCGCTACGGTTTATAACCCTGCTAGAGTTGGCTTCCAAGGCGGGAAAGAGCTATGGGTTAAGGATATTCTAAATATTGGCATTGATCCAATTTATCTATTGGAATTACTCAAGCAGAAGTTCTTAAATGCTGGTGGTATTCTGTTTGAACAAACTGGCTTTAAGCAAGTGACAGTCTATGACAATGGCGTATCCGTGGAAGTGAGCCCTAAGCGATCAGATAATTCCACAGTAACTAAGTTGATCCATGGGCGATTATTACTAGATGTGATGGGACATTTTTCAGCGATCGCCAAACAAGCGCGATCGCAAGTTAATGGAAATATTAAGCCCGATGGAGTCTGTATGGTGGTGGGAAGTTGCGCGAAGGGAATGCCATCTAAATCCTATGGTGATTTGATTTATAGCTTCACGCCCATTCAAAATCAATGTCAATATTTTTGGGAAGCTTTTCCTGCAAGGGATGGGCGCACCACCTATATGTTTACCTATGTTGATGCTGACCCAATGCGCCCCAGCTTTGCTCAGCTAATGGAAGATTATCTGTTTTGGTTGCCAAAATACCAAGAAGTTGAATTAGCCCAACTTCAGTTTGAGCGTTTTTTATTAGGATTTTTTCCTTCCTATAAGCAAAATCCATTGAAAACACCTTGGGATCGAATTTTACAAGTGGGGGACAGTTCAGGAATGCAGTCACCCCTCAGTTTTGGTGGGTTTGGGGCGATGTTGCGGCACTTGCCGCGCCTTACGGATAGCCTCAATAACGCCTTAATAGGCGACTGGTTAACCAAGTCAGATTTGCGATCGCTACAACCCTATCAACCCAATCTTTCAGTTACTTGGCTCTTTCAGAAGTCGATGAGTGTCTCTATCGATCAGCAGATTGAAGCTGACCGCATTAATTATTTACTGAATGTCACGTTTTCGGAAATGGAGAAACTTGGCGATCGCGTCCTCTATCCTTTTTTACAGGATGTTGTGCAGTTCATTCCCCTAGCGCAAACCATGCTTGCGATGTCAGCTGCCGATCCTGTACTGGTAATCAAAATCATGAAACAGGTGGGAGTTGTGACTCTGCTAGATTGGCTAAAGCATTACTTGGGACTGGGGGCTTATAGCGGACTAAACCAGATTGCCCCTGTTTTTGCATCAGCGATCGCTAACCTTTTGCCAGAACAACAATATCAATGGCAAAATCTGATCGCCAAATGGCGCTACGGTTCGGGCGGTGACTATCGCAACTCTTTTGAAAATCTTCGGTCTTAGATAATAAGGATTATGGTTTGATAAGTGGGTATAAACCGAAAAAGCCGTGGCGCACGCCAGAGCTATTTCGGCTTAACCTGCCTACCAGTACTGAGCCTTGTCCCAAGGAGATAAATCTATGTTGCCAACTTACCGATTACCCCACTTATCTTTAATATCAGCGATCGCCTGTTTGAGCTATGTAATTAGTGGATGTTCTGATCAAAATCCTCCCATCGTCACCCCACCCTCGCCTTCAAGTTCAGAAACCGTGACGATTAAAGAAACAAATGTTAATAAAACCATAGAGAAAACTCCACCATCAGAGCCATCAGTTAATGTCGCACCCAACGCTCAAAAAGTTACTCAAGGCGATATCAAAGAAATCCCCAATAGTATATGTGGCGATAATAAAATCGCCTATGCCTATGGAGAAACCCCGAACTATCAGGTTTATATCTGTGCCGATGCTAGTGAGGCTAATTTGCCTAAGTACTACATCAGTCGCAACAAAGATGGCAGTGGAGGCTTAAACCTAGAAGCAATTAACTACAATCCTCAAAAAGATGGGGCGATCGAATTTAACAATAGTGGTTATCTTTATACGCTCGAAGCACCAACTAGCCAAAATCCTGAGCCTGCGCTGCGAGTCACTTTTCCTGATGGCAAATTAACTGAAGAACCTCTATTGCGATATTTGTCCACAGGCAATAGTTCTGCTAACAGCCCAGATAAATCAGCCACGGCTCCTTTGGATTATGTATTGCAAAGACGACAGGAATTAGGCATTTGTCAAGATGAGTTCCGCCCAAACGACACTACTAAAGGGATGGGATCAAGAGCGTTTAAAATCTCTGATAAAAAATATATAGTGCAGATTCAATGTTTTTTAGCGGCTTATCAAGGAGCATTTGAATATGTCCTATGGCTCGATGATTCACCTCAGCCCAAGGTGATTCCGTTACAGTTTGATAGCTTTCAAGAACCAAGCGATGGTCAAAAGCCCAAAAAAATTACTAATCGCGCGATCGCAGGAATCCCCAGAGTCAATGTGCGATCGCAAACAATCACCAACTTTACTAAGTTTCGTGGCTTAGGTGACTGCGGCTCATCGGCTCTCTATAAGCTAGATGGCGATCGCTTGGTGTTGCAGGAGTTTCGGGCTAAGTATGAGTGCGATGGCGAATATGTCCAAGATTTCCCTCTGGTCTACACCAAATAAAACCCAGCTATATGATGGCGGCGCAAAGCGCCGCCATCATATAGCTGTCGCCACTTCGCGCCGCAACTTAGTCTCTGGGTTATTACTCATGGCGAGCGATCGCCACACCGTGAGATGTGCCGATCCGATTTGCCCCTGCATTGATCATTGCGATCGCCTGTTCCCTCGTTCTGATTCCGCCTGAAGCCTTAACTCCCACCTTGCCGTTAGAGATCTCCTTCAAAAACTTGACCATCTCCACCGTTGCACTACCTGCCCAGCCCGTGCCAGTCTTTAAAAAAGCAACTCCTGCATCCATGCACACCTCGACGGCAAGCTCCTGCTCGTCAGGCGTAAGCATACTTAGCTCTAAGATTGCTTTGACAGGTTTACCCGACTCCTCACAGATTTGAGCGATGTCTTGATGTAGTAAATTGGTCTGCCCAGTTTTGAGCCAGCCGAGATTAATTACCACATCTAATTCGGTTGCACCATTTTCCACTGCTTCCATAGCTTCATAAAGCTTAACAGCCGATGTGGTTGCCCCACTAGGAAACCCAATCACCGTGCAAATTTCCACCCTACTTTTTAATAGCCTTTCCCTTGCTCGCCTGACATTGCAAGGGTATAAGCAAACACTCGCAAATCCCAAGCGATCGGCTTCATCACAGACTCGATCTACCTGTTCGTCACTAGCAGCAGGGTCTAATAGGGCGTAATCGATATAGGTGACAGGATTGATATCAGTTTGCAGCATAAAACTATACACACTTGGACTAGCAAGAGGTTACATTGGAGATTAGTGACGATAACTTCTTATAATTACTTATTCGAGGTCTTTTCTCACAAATTCTTCTCAGCTTATTGCCAAGAAGATAATTTCTAGCAATAAGCTAGTTAAGGGCGCTCTGCACCCGCGACATAATGACTAAGAATAATCACTAAGATATTTCTTTACGGTCTTAGCCCATAAGTTATAGCTGTCGCCAAATGTACTAGGACAAATTAAAAACCAAGAAACGAATTGCGACTCTTCGCGCCGCAACTTACCTTCTGGTTTTGTGTCCTAACCAGACTGACTACGGCTATATCAGCTAAATATTAAGTTAAATACAAACAAATACAAATTAAACATAATTTAAATATGCATATTTCCGAGCTAGATGAACTAGAAGCCTCAGTTAGCGATTTGCTAATGATCGCGAAGGTAGAGCTAGAACAAAATCGACTACAACAACAACGCGATCGCCAAATTCAAGAAGCAGTATCTCAAATCGAAGGACGATTAAAGCCATTGCTTGCCAAAGTTGAGCAGATGGTGAAGGAATACGACCGTGAGGGCGGCAACCCCAACAGTGAGACAAGGCAACGACTAGAAAAAAAGGCAGCCGACATTCGGCAGGAAATAGCCGAAGCGCCCAATCTCGCGGCACAGCTTGCCGATCGCCAACTAATCTTGAGCGAAGAAAGACTATTAGATGAACGGATAACTGAACAAACCGCGCAGTGGCGACAGGAGCTAAAGGCTGACCTCTTGGAAATGATTGAGGAACAAAACGACTTCTTTAGTGCCACCGATGCTTCGATCGCCGTGAGAGGATTTGCCAATGACTTAAAGGCGATCGGCTGTCTCGAAGAAGCAGTTGAAGCCTTGATCAATCAAATAAACTCCCACAGCGAAGAGGGACCAGTCGCTCGTTTGCGTGGTAGTCATGAACAAACCCTGACTTTTATTTACAACAAGGCTCTAGAAAATCGCTCCCGTGTAGATCGCGCCCCTGATGTGCAGCCGACGGCAAGACATCGTAAGTCCGAAAAGCGCCCTGCCCTATATACCGACCTCAGTGGCAAGGTGTTGGTGTTTGGTGGACACGATCGTTTACAAACGGCTGTGAAAAATCGATTGCGCGATTCGGCAATCAACTTAATGTGGTACACCGAGCAGGATGGATTGCAGCTCGCCGCCCAAGGTGAAGGTCAAATCTCTGGTGGTGATTTAATTATTATTGTGACGGGTTATGCAAGTCATTCACTCACAGAAAGAGCGATCGAGGCTTGTCGGCGAGCCAATAAAACCTACGAAATTGTGAATACTACAGGCATGACCAGACTGCTCGAAGTCATCGAGTCAGGGTTAAAAGCGAAGCAACTAGCTCGTCATTGGAAGCAGGGCTAATCAATTTTATAAACTTACTGCTATGAACAAAGAAGCTCTCAAGTCTCTGACTGCCATTGACATTGATCGCATTGTGGAAATGGCGTGGGAAGATCGCACCACCTTTGACACGATTTATGATCAGTTTGGTATTTCTGAAGCTCAGGTAATCAAGATCATGAGGAAGTCGATGAAGCGTTCTTCTTTTTTGATGTGGAGAGAACGTGTAAGTGGACGCAAAACCAAGCACGCCGCCACATCTGCCGCCGAAAGATTTCGGTGCAAGGAGCAGGACAAGCCAAAGGCAAAAGATTAAAACCCAATAAGTTGATGTGGCGGCGCGAAGCGCCGCCACATCAACTTATTGGGTTTTTGGTTTTAAAGAGGGGATGGATAGATTTTGCCCAATAAAACCGACCGCTTTGCGCCAGTAACACTGGGCAAATTGCCAACTCTCTCTTTGATTCGTAAATATGCCAAAAGTGCGAAGGCGATCGCCTCTTTAAAATCACCATTCATGCCAAAATCATCGCTCCGCTTGACGATCGCAGGTTTGAGTAAATCCTGTAAACGCTCCATCAGATAGCCATTGCGACCGCCGCCGCCGCCGACTAAGACCTCATCGGGCAAGATTGGTAAAAACTGACGATAACTTTGGGCGATCGCCTGAGCCGTAAACTCGGTGAGCGTAGCCAGAATGTCGTAATTATTTAAACCTTCACATTCGCCTAAGCGAACTTCTAAATACTCAGGGCTAAATAACTCGCGTCCTGTGGATTTTGGTGGCGGGGTGCGAAAAAATTCTTGATTGAGCCATTGATTGACTAGTTCAAGATTGGCGACACCCTGTCTTGCTAGATCGCCATTGCGATCAAAACCATAACCAAATAATTTTTGGGTTGCCATATCGAGCAGTACATTACCCGCACCATTATCAAAACCAAATACTTGATCTTGATGGGCGATCGCATTAGGTGGTAGATATGTGAGATTGCTGATGCCACCAATATTTTGGCAGACACGGCATTTACTCGGATGCGATAGCAGCAGTATATCCGCCATTGGCACAAGGGGCGCGGCTTGACCGAAAGCCTCAATATCCGCGACTCGAAAGTCACTAACTGTCTTAAGCCCTGTCAATTCCGCAATTACGGCTCCGCGCCCTAATTGCACCGAATATCCTAGCCCTGTTTTTGCATCCTGAGCGACGATGGGCGGGCGATGAAAAACAGTTTGACCGTGAGAACCAATCAACTCAGCTTGTTCTCCGCCTTTCTCATTAATTGCGATCGCGGCACTAGCAAAGCTCTCGGCAATCCGATCATCAAGTTCACATAACTGCTGTAGCGATCGCGGCTCACCCGCACAAACTGCAAATATTTCGGCTCTAAGATCATCTGCATAGGCATAGGTAAATCCTGTAATCAGGTTGGCTGATAGATCACCTCCGCGGTCGCAAATTTCCACCAGCGCTGCATCAATTCCATCTATAGAAGTGCCACTGATCAAACCGATTACGAGCATTTTGTCAGGTGCTTTATCTGGGCAGTCTTCAGTCTTACTCATTTTTTATTCATCTAGCTGCTTACAGCCTATTGAGGCTTTAAAGGGTACAGAGAAATTTTTGAAAGTGCCGCTTCGCGGCACTTTCAAAAATTTCCCGAGGTTTTATAGCAGCGCAAAGCGCTGTACTAAGGATCGCAAATTAAATAGAACCCAAATATGATTCGGTGAGCTTCGCCCACCGAATCATATTCGGGTTTTGAAATGCATAAGTTATTTCGTCTGCGATCCTAAATGATCTAGCTGTCGCCAATTATGCAAAAGAGGATGGTAATGATAGTTGCGGCGCAAAGCGCCGCAACTATCATTACCTAGTCCCAGCCATGTTCGGCTAAAAAAGATGGTGTAATCGCTGGCTTGGATAAATTTGCCAAATTATGATGACCTGTTCTTAGAAATTTCTCCACATATTTACCAAGCAGATCGCCTTCTAAATGCACCGAATCACCGATATCTAAGTCTTTTAAAGTCGTGTTGTCATAGGTATGAGGAATAACGGCGACTCGAAAACTTGAGCCAGAGTCGTTGCAGTAAGAAATAGTTAAGCTAATCCCATTAATTGCAACGCTGCCCTTAAAAACTATGTAGCGAGCCACTTCAGGAATCGCGTCAAAACCAAGCTCCCATGAGTTACCAATTAGATCGCGATCGCTTAATTTGCCCATACCATCAATATGTCCTGAGACAAAGTGACCACCAATTTTGTCACCAACTGCCAAAGCCGTTTCCAGATTGACATATTTCAATTGGCGATCGCCAAAGTTAGTACGCCCCAAAGTTTCAGGTGAGACATCAGCCGTGAAATTAGTATCAGAAATATAGGTAGCGGTCAGACATACGCCGTTGACTGCCACACTGTCACCGATCGCAATATTGGCAACCAAATCGGGACAATGAATTACAAGGCGATCGCGATCGCGATGCTCGATCATGCCGATGGTTTGGACAAGTCCTGTAAACATAGTTATTTTGTAATTTTTAAATCCAATTTTATAGCGCCGTAATTCTGATTATATAGCTGTCGCCACTTGTGTTAAGACAAGCCAAAACCCAAGGAAACTAAGTTGCGGCGCTTCGCGCCGTAACTTAGTTTCTGGGTTTTATGTCCTGTTTCGCGCCGTAACTAGCTAGATGGAAGTAAGCTTGTCAATCGTAAAGGCTGATTGCTTAGCGGGGTTTGATGATGGGCGGCGATCGCGATTTAGCCAGACAGCTTTGATTCCCACAGCTTCGGCTCCCAGATAATCTTCCTCAAAACTATCCCCAATATGCCAAGCCAAATTTGGTGACTCCTCAAGCCCATGCTTGGTCAAAGCCTTTACAAAAATTCCTGCATCAGGCTTAGCCGCACCGACCTCAGTGGAAATAGTAATCGAATCAAAATATTGCTTGAGATCCAAAGCCTCGATCACGGGATAAATGCGGCTGTCAAAATTGGATAGCACCCCCAATCTAATCCCTCGACTGCGCCATTGCTCAAGGGCTAATCGAGTTTCTTCATAAACAAACCAAGCAGAAGTAGTGGCGAAATAATCATAAATCCCTTTGAAAAAGCTTTCAAAATTGGCAAATTTATTGAGATCACCTGTGAGTCTAAATGTATCTTCAGCAAGCGATCGCCACCATAAATACTCTGCACGAGGAATATCCGCAGGTGCTAAATCTGGAAAAGCAATTTTAGGGGCTGACTGAAATCTCTGGTAAAAGGCTCGATTAACTAGATCAGGATCGAGAACAACATTAAAACTTTGAGCAACTTGGGCATACTGCAATCCCACACTACCTTTCACGCCGAACAAAGTTCCAACTGCATCAAGATAGATAGTCTGGGGGCAAATAGTTTTAGGGTAAACATTGTAAGGCGATCGCATTAATTTGCAGAGAAAATACTGGTGTAAATTATGGAGTGTAAATTATGGGGTGTACTGATACAATGACTGCCAAAGCTTGTAATTAAATTAA
This sequence comes from Pseudanabaenales cyanobacterium, assembly GCA_038215315.1. Lineage (GTDB taxonomy): Bacteria > Cyanobacteriota > Cyanobacteriia > Pseudanabaenales > Pseudanabaenaceae > Pseudanabaena. The sequence continues at coordinate 226 of JBBQRB010000065.1, read as the reverse complement.
TTCAGTTAGGTTACGGCGCTTTGCGCTTTTGTAAAACCCAGAGAAATATTTAAAAGTGCCGCTTAGCGGCACTTTCAAATATTTCTCTGTACCTTTTAAAGCCCCAATAAGCTGTAAGTAGTTTGTGAAATTGCAACTCTTCGGGTTGCACTTCCACAAATCCAAAAATATACAAATGATTTGGGAATGCGACAGATACTTTCAACAATTTTATTGAGCAAGTTAA
>JBBQRB010000064.1:0-14857 GCA_038215315.1 Pseudanabaenales cyanobacterium | reverse complement strand
TTCCCAAATTTACCTAGCGATTTTCCACGGAAGTGCAAGGTTTTTGAGGCTCTAGATGCTTTAAACTTGCACTTGTTTAGGTAAAAAAAGCTCGAAACTATTGGCTGGCAAAGCTTTTACACTTATTCAGGAAGCCCTAATTAAGCTTCAACTTTGGCAAGGTGCATTTTGTCTAACCATTCAATCAAACTGTCTAACTGCTTATCGTGGGAAAGTGTACCTAAGCCCCTAACAGTGACATTACCTTGACTATAGACAAAGCGCGATCGCAAATGACTTGGTAATTGCTCATGTAAGAGTTTCCATGCTGGCTCTTCCATCTTTGACTCCAATACAACGTGCTGCTTACCATCGGGCTTAATTCTCGAAAAGCCGATCTGCTTAGCCATTAACTTCAATTCCATCACCTTCAACAGTTGCATCGCAGGGGCAGGTATATTGCCATAGCAATCATTCCACTCTTCAATAATTTGGGATAGCTCTCGGCGCGAGTTGACCAATGATACGGCACGGTAAGCGCTCATCTTGCGATCGCTATCAGGAATATACTCTGCTGGAATAAAGGCAGTGATCGGCAAGTCGATCTGAGTATCGTCAACCTCAGGTATTGCAGAGCCGCGAATCTCGGAGATCGCCTCTTGCAGCATCTCCATGTATAAATCAAAGCCAATCGTATTAATTTGTCCAGACTGCTCTGAGCCTAAAATATTACCAACACCGCGAATTTCCATATCACGCATCGCTAATTGATAGCCAGAACCAAGATGGGTAAATTCTTGAATAGCTTTGAGTCGTCGTCTTGCCACATCAGTTAGTTCCCCTTTTTCTTGATAAAACAGCCAAGCATGGGCTTGGATACCTGCACGACCAACCCGACCACGCAATTGATAGAGTTGAGATAGACCAAATCTTTGGGCATCTTCGATAATGATCGTATTAACGCGAGGAATGTCTAAACCCGACTCAATGATCGTAGTGCAGATCATCATGTCCGATTCGCCACTACTAAAACTAAGCATGGTTGACTCTAACTCTGATTCGGGCATCTGCCCATGGGCGATCGCCATGCGAACAGATGGCAACATCTCATGAACCCTTGCCGACACCTCCTCAATATTATCAATGCGAGAGACCACATAAAATATCTGCCCACCGCGATCTAGTTCTTGTCGAATGGCTGCCCGAATTAGTTCTGAATTGTAGCGAGAGAGATGAGTCATAATTGATCGCCGTGACGGTGGCGGTGTCGTAATCAAGCTCATTTCTCTCACCCCAGACATCGCCATATATAGAGTTCGCGGAATTGGTGTCGCCGATAGGGTCAGCACATCCACCTCTGTTTTCATGGTTTTAATTTTTTCCTTTTGAGCCACCCCAAAGCGTTGCTCTTCATCGATTACGAGCAAACCCAAATCTTTAAATTCCACATCCTTCGCTAAAAGCTGATGGGTTCCCACCACAATATCTAACTCACCAGTTCCCAGCTTTCTAATGATTTCTTTCTTTTCCGCATTACTCTTAAAGCGATTTAGCAGCGCGATATTGACCGGATAGGCGGCGTAACGCTCCTGCAATGTGTGGTAATGCTGCTGCGCTAAAATCGTAGTTGGCACTAAAAGAGCTGCTTGTTTGCCCGAAGTTACGGCTTTAAAAATAGTCCGAATCGCTACTTCAGTCTTACCAAAACCCACGTCACCACAAACAAGGCGATCCATGGGGCGGTTACTTTCCATATCCTGCTTCACATCTTGAGTTGCCTTGAGTTGATCTGGAGTCGCCTGATAGGGAAAAGAATCCTCAATTTCTTGCTGCCAAGGATTATCAGGTGGAAAGGAATAACCGACCTGCTGCGATCGCTTGGCATAGAGTTCTAACAGGTCAAACGCGATCTTTTTAATTGCTTTTTTGGCTTTAGCCGTGACATTTGCCCAAGCCTTACCCGTCATTTTATGCAGCTCTGGCTTCCCTTCACCCATGGCCCGATAGCGCGACAAGATTGACATCTGATCAACGACTACGCGCAACAGTCCATCGGCATACTTGAGAACTAAATATTCACGGGTTTCATTATTTACAGTTAACTTCTCTAATTTCAGAAATTGACCCACGCCATGATTTTTATGAACAACGTAATCACCTAGAGAAAGCTTATTGAGATCAACTTGTTTAGATACAGCACGGCGGCGTTTACGGACATAATTTGGTGTGCCAAGGGCGTGTTGTCCAAAAAACTCGCGATCGCTAATCACGGCAATGCGATAGGTGGGCAAGACAAAGCCTTGAATTTCGGCAGTCCCCGAATATTTCAGAGCGACAGCAATGCGTAAATTGTGGGTTTTATCGATGGCAGGATAATCTCTCACATTCGGAATAAATTGCGCTGGACAATCATGCTCCTGCAATAAGGCGACAGTCCGCGATGGCTGTGCAGAAACTAAGATGATTTTGTATTTTTGTTCACGATATTCGCGAATGGTTTGGGCGATTTTGCCAAATTGATGGGGAATTACAGGTACAGATCGACTTGCCATATTTACGCCGCGATTCTCTTCGGCTAGTTCTAACAAATCAAGAAGGTCAAACTTTTTGATTGCTTCTAAGCATTCCTTAAAATTACGGTGCAGCTTACTTTTAGTAGTTAATCCTGAAGGAAGAGCCGCGATCGCAAAGCTCTGTTCTGCTGATTCAAACCAGCGATCGCTATGGGCTTGGCATTGATCGATTTCATCAATTACCAGAATGCACCGATCTGGACTTGGCAGATAATCTAGTAAAGAAGCCGTTGCGTGGGGATGCACAGCCCATCCTGTGAAACTAAACTCATCCTCTGCCCCAGAAGTTGTAGACAATCCACCTAAAATATGACTGTAACTAATGGGAGTCAACAGTACCGAAGGGATACTATCGAGAGGTCTTTGGGTCGAAGGTTCAAATTCACGAATCCGTTCTATCTCATCCCCAAACCAATCGATCCGTACTGGCATCTCGCTAGACACAGGAAAGATATCGATAATATCGCCGCGCCGCGCCCATTGTCCCTCAGTTTCGACAGTTGTAGTATGCTCATAGCCCATCACCGCCAAACGCTCTGCCATACCCCGCAGTGAGATTTCTTTACCAACATTAAGGGAAATACAGTATTCCCTTAATGCATCTGGGCTAGGTAGATGCGGCTGAAGAGCGCGATCTGTTGCCACGATCGCTATTTTCTTTGACGAATCTTGCTCAAGGTTTACTAGATCCGAGAGAACTTGCATTTGTCCCCAAACAATCTCAGATTCAGGGGCATAAGGCTCATAGGGAATCACATCTGAGGTGGGGTAAAAATGGACAGTCTGCCATCCCATAGTCTCTAACTGCACTGACCAGCGACCCGCCTCTTCGATAGTGGCGGCAATTACTACCATTAAGCGTTCCTGCTTCTGGCTCAATACAGAGCTGACGATCCCTTTTCCGACTCGAGATAGTCCTGAAAGTGTCAGTTGATGCGATCGCGTCAATTTGCTCTCAAGTTCATCGGTAAGAGGCGATCGAATTAATGAACGAATCACAGAAGAAAATGGCATAGTCTAAGGAATGGCAGTAAGTCAAATTTGGATTTTAGAGTGATCTTAACTCATCCAATGATAGCCCTGTCATCTGGGCGATCATTGGTTCGTCCATCACTCCTAACAGCTTTCTGGCAATTTCATAGGTTTTTTGTTTAGCCCCTTCTTGTAAACCTTCCTGTCGTCCTTCTTGCATACCTTGCTGTCGTCCTTCTTCTAGACTTTGACTAATTGCTTTAGCGATCGCGCCCTTTTGGTCTTGAATGAAAATCTCACTTTTTTCCTGATCCTCTAGCTCATCAAGACTCAGGTTAGCTTGGTTGGCGATATAGAACGCCTTTTGAAATTCTGGTATGTTTCCCATTGAATCAGGAACATCTCGTAATTTTCGAGCATTGTTCAGAAAATAGAGCCATTTATCAATGTTATTTTCTAATTCTGATTCATCCTTCTTGAACTTGGGCAACTCCACAAAAATAAGTTCGATGTCATAAATTGGATAGTCAATTAGAAAATCTTTTTCCTTCAATATAAATTTAGATGTGACACTATCTAGTTCATTGAACATCACAAAGTCCGTGATGGTCAAGGCGATGACTGGATTGAGAAGCTGGTAGCCCTGACCTGATGAAAGTTGTGTGGAATAGGATTTGGCGGCATTATACAAGATTCTTTTCTCAAATCCCTCTATATTCAGCACCTGCATTTCGATAATCACGGTGCTTTCTTCTTTTGACTCACCATCTCGTATTTTCGCCTTGATATCTAGATAGGTGTCTTTGATTCCACGAATTTTTGGCGCGAGGTAAGGATTGATAATTTCTAAATCTTGAATCACGGGACGTGCTTCATAAATTAGGGAATTTAGAAAACTAATCAAAATATCTTTGCTATCTTCCGAGCCAAATATTTTTTTAAAAGCAAAATCAATTTTAGGGTTGATAAAGATCATAGGTTTCTCTAGTTAGTCAGAGCGTTTTATAACTGTCGCCACTTAAGCCCTTGTGTATTCCCAGAAAAATCTTGAAAGGCTGGCTTTGCCAGCCTTTCAAGATTTTTCTGGGTTTTCAAGAAAGCGCAAAGCACTGGATGACCGATAGACTAATATAAAATCATAATTATGTATAACAGTTTTTACTCATCCCACGATCGCATTTATAGCTTTGAAGAGTTAGACTTTCCTACGGATGGTGTCGAGTTTTTATCTCCTGATTTACAACGGTCTGTCGCTAAGCGTCCTTACGTTGTCTTCAATATGGTATCAAGTGTCGATGGTAAGGCAACAACCTATAAAGGAAAACTAACCAACCTAGGCTCACGTCCCGATCGCTTGCTTATGAAAAGATTGCGATCGCAAGTTGATGCCGTGTTAGCTGGTGGTCAGACCTTGCGCCAAGATGCTTTCATCCCAACCGTGCCGCCAGAGTTAGCAGCAGAACGTCTAAAGAACTTCTCTCATCCACAACCTCTAGGAATTGTGATTACTAATTCTGGCGATCTACCGAGCGATCATCGTTTTTGGGATGCAGGAAGAGATCTGCGAATGATAATAACTGGCGAGGATACGAAGATTGCCCCTTGTCTGGAGGATAAAGCTCAGATTGTAAGATTCCCATCAGTACAAGGTGAAATTGCTTTAAAAGAAGTATTACAGGTTTTATTTGAGAAATTTGATGTTAAGCGCCTTTTAGTAGAAGGAGGTGCATCTTTAAACTATTCATTGATTTCTCAGGGATTTGCTGATGAATTATTTCTTAGTTTTGCGCCCTATGTTGTTGGTGGGGTCGATAATCTATCGATTGTGGCAGGCAAGGGTTACGGATTGGGCGAGGGGGACTTAGCCAAGTTAAAGTTGCGATCGCTCTATCATCATGACTCTGAATTATTCTTGCGATATCAATTTCAAAAATAAGATATAGTGCTTTGCGCTTTCTTAAAACCCAAAAAAATTCTGGAAGTACCGCTTCGCTGCACTTTCAGAATTTCTCTGTGCTTTTTAAAGCTTCAATAGACTGTACAGAGCTTTGCGCTTTCTTAAAACCCAAGAAGTAAATGGGGCGGCGCGCCGCCCCATTTACTTCTTAGATTAATGCAAGAAGTGGCGAACTCCTGTCAAGACCATTACTAAGCCAAGCTCATTGGCGGCTTTGATAGAATCGGCATCACGCATACTTCCCCCTGGTTGCGCGATCGCCACAATGCCAGCCGCCGCCGCCGTCCTTACTGAGTCATCAAAGGGAAAGAAGCCATCACTGGCTAAAAATGCGCCCTTAACTTGTTCGCCTGCTTGGTCTAGGGCAATCTTTGCAGAACCAACGCGGTTCATTTGTCCTGCGCCAATGCCAATCGTGGTTAGATTTTTAGTGATAGCGATCGCATTGGACTTGACATGGCGACAGATTTTCCAAGCAAAGACTAATTCCTGTAGCTGTTCTGGAGTTGGCTGCTTTTCGGTGACGACTTTCCAATCGGCAGGATTGACTTGATCGTCATCAGACTTTTGGACAAGCATTCCGCCCGCGATGGTTTTGACCGTTTCAGGAGAGCCATAACTGAGATCGGGGAGGACGAGAATACGGAGATTTTGCTTTTTACCCAAAATTGCGGCAACACTCGGTACACAGGCAGGAGCGACTACACATTCTAAAAATGTCTTTGCCAACTGACTGGCAGTTTCTTCATCGATGGCACGATTGAGCGCCACAATGCCACCAAAGGCAGAAGTAGAATCTGCGGCAAAGGCTTTTTGGTAAGCTTCGGCAATGGTCGGTGCGATCGCCACACCACAGGGATTATTGTGTTTGATGATGACGGCACAGGGCTGATCATTGCCAAATTCGGCAATAATCGCACGGGCGGCTTCAAGGTCGAGCAAGTTATTAAAGCTAAGCTCTTTCCCTTGCAATTGCTGGGCAGATGACCAACCTTTAGGAGTTGCGCCAACTTGATACCAAGTAGCAGGTTGATGAGGATTTTCCCCGTAGCGCAGGGGCTTAGGATTGCTGCATAGCAATGTGTAGGATGACGAGAGGTATTTGTCTGCCTGTGAAATACTGGCTTGTGCAGATTCGGCTTCTAAATATTCTGCGATCGCCTTGTCGTAGGACTGAGTATGTTGAAAAGCGGCGATCGCTAACTTTTTGCGAAACTCCAGCGTAGTCTCACCATTGTTATTCTTGAGTTCTTCTAGAAGTTCTGGATATTGGCTAGGGCTAGATAAAATCGCGACATGGGCATAGTTTTTTGCAGAAGCGCGAATCATTGCGGGTCCGCCAATATCAATATTTTCGATCGCATCTTCGAGGGAGACATCAGGCTTAGCGATCGTCTCCGTAAATGGGTAGAGATTCACCACCACAATCTTAATTGGTTGGATTTGATTGTCTTCTAAGTCTTGTTGATGTTCTGGCAATTCTAGTCGCGCCAAGATACCGCCATGAATACGGGGATGTAAAGTCTTCACTCGACCGCCTAAAATTTCAGGTGCGCCTGTGTAATCAGAAACCTTAGTGACTTCTAGTTCAGCCGCCTTGATTGCCTTAGCAGTCCCACCACTACTAATTAATTGAAAATTGTAAGTAGTTGATAGTTCACGGGCAAGGTCGAGCAGTCCTGTTTTGTCAGAGACACTCAAAAGGGCAAGGGGCTTCATAGGTCGCTCAATCATATATTTCCAAGCTATTTTATAGCACCCATTAAACATTTGTTATTCTTAGGTAAGTCGTCAGCAATTCTCATCAAAAAATCCAATTTATCGCAATGACCATAACGCCGATCGCTCCTAAATCAACTACATTTGCTTCTCCATCAATTTCCCAAGCCATCCCCAATCGTCCTGATGCATTAGGTCGTTTTGGCATTTTTGGTGGCAAGTATGTCCCTGAAACTCTGATGAGTGCGCTATCAGAACTGGAAACTGCTTTTTATCATTACAAGAACGATCCCGAATTTAACCAAGAACTAGATGGCTATTTGCGGGACTATGTAGGCAGACCCAGCCCACTATATTTTGCAGAAAGATTGACGCAGCTTTACGGCACGGCTCAGATTTATCTCAAGCGCGAGGATCTTAATCATACGGGTGCTCACAAAATCAATAATGCCCTAGCTCAAGTTTTGCTGGCAATCAGGATGGGCAAAAAGCGGGTAATCGCGGAAACTGGAGCAGGACAGCATGGAGTTGCGACAGCGACAGTCTGCGCCCGCTTTGGTTTGCAATGTGTGATCTATATGGGCGTGCATGACATGGAGCGTCAGTCTTTAAACGTATTTCGGATGAAGTTGATGGGCGCGGAAGTGCGTCCTGTCGAGGCTGGTACTGGCACACTCAAAGATGCGACATCCGAAGCAATTCGTGACTGGGTTACTAATGTTGTTGATACGCATTACATTCTTGGCTCGGTTGCGGGTCCTCATCCCTATCCGATGATTGTGCGGGATTTTCATGCGGTGATTGGCAAAGAAAGCCGCCGCCAGAGTCAAGAAAAGTGGGGTGGTTTGCCAGATATCTTATTGGCTTGCGTTGGTGGCGGTTCTAATGCGATGGGGCTGTTCCATGAATTTGTCGATGAGCCTTCGGTACGTTTGATCGGCGTTGAGGCTGCTGGCAAAGGGACAAATACTGAGTTTCACGCGGCAACCTTGACCTTCGGACGTGTCGGTGTGTTGCATGGGGCGATGAGCTACTTGCTCCAAGATGAACAAGGGCAAGTGCAGGAAGCACATTCCATTAGTGCTGGTTTAGACTATCCAGGAGTTGGTCCTGAGCATAGCTATCTCAAGGATCTTGGTCGTGCTGAATACTACAGCGTCACCGATCAAGAAGCCCTCGATGCTTTCCAACGACTCTCGCGTTTAGAGGGGATTATTCCTGCGTTGGAGACTTCCCACGCGATCGCCTATCTCGAAACCCTCTGTCCGCAGCTAACTAAAGATCAACGCATTGTGATCAATTGCTCTGGACGCGGCGACAAAGATGTAAATACGGTGATTCAGCATTTAGACCTTTAGAAAAGTAAGAACGGATGGGGGGCGCACGCTGCGCGTGCGCCCCCCATCCGTTCTTACAGCGCTTTGCGCTCAAACAAAAAATACAAAAGGCGGCGCTAAGCGCCGCCTTTTGTACATAGCTGTTGCCAAATGTACAAAACCAAAAAACGAGTTGCGGCGCTTAGCGCCGCAACTCGTTTTTTGGTTTTGTGATCTAACAAGAATGACTACGGCGATAGATATGACAAAATATGTCGTAAAAGACGGAATTTTATGAGTTGATGTGATAATGCTAGCAAAAATGAAGCTACACCACCTCTAAGTCGTTTTTAGATCGATAACACTATGGATATTAAGCTCATCAACATCGGCTTTGGTAATATTGTTTCCGCCAACCGTGTTGTGGCGATCGTTAGTCCCGAATCTGCACCGATCAAGCGCATTATTAGCGAGGCTCGTGAACATGGCAAGCTAGTTGATGCTACCTACGGAAGGCGAACTAGAGCCGTGATTGTGACTGATTCGAGTCACGTGGTATTGTCGGCAATTCAACCTGAAACTGTTGCCAATCGCTTTGTGATTAGCAAAGAAGGCGCTTCCGACTAACAATTTTATAGTAAATAGGTAAGCATACTCCCTTCCCAGCATAGGACTAGACATTAAACCCAAGAAATGATCGTTGCGGCGCTCCGCGCCGCAACGTCTAATCTTTCACTGGGAAGGGAGTAGGTAATCCCAAAAAGCTATAGCGCACGCTGCGCGTGCGCTATAGCTTTTTGGGCTTACCTACTTATTTTGCGCTCAAACGTGAATCAAGGAGATTTTAAAATCTTCTTGATTCACGTTTGAACGATATACTTTTTTGCACACCTTAATTAGGAGTTTACGGAACCTTGAGCGAAGGTAAACTAATTGTCATAACTGGTCCTAGCGGAGTTGGTAAAGGAACTTTACTAAGGAAGTTGCTAAAAAATTACCCCGATCGCATTTTCTTGTCTATTTCGGCGACTACGCGATCGCCTCGCGCTGGCGAAGAAAATGGGAGAGAATATTTTTTTTGGAGTCGCGCTGAATTTGAGCAAAAGCGTGATGCTGGCGAGTTCTTGGAATTTGCTGAATATGCTGGAAATCTTTATGGCACGCCAATTTCGGCAATTAATCAAGCAATTGAATTAGGGAGAATTATACTACTGGAGATCGAGCTAGAAGGTGCGCGACAAGTGGCGATATCTTTTCCCAGCGCGAAGCGAATTTTTATTAGTCCACCATCAATGGCAGTGTTAGAGAGCCGACTTCGCGATCGCTGTACTGATAGTGCTGAGCAGATTGTGAAGCGGTTGCACCATGCCAAGTTAGAGGTGGCTGCCGCCGATGAGTTTGACATCACAATTATCAATGATGATTTGCAAGTCGCATCGCAACAGCTAGAACAAGCAGTAATAAATTAAGCAAGTGCCGCGCAGAGCGAGGCACTTGCTTAAACCCAAAATGGGGTGGCTCCGCGCTGCCACCCCATTTTGGGTTTAAGACTGGCGACATTTATATATTGCGAGGGCAGTTTGACCATATTGGCGGCGATCGCAACAAACTAGATCGCCAATTTGGTCTGGCAGTAGTCGCAAGCGATCGCCCTCGGCGATTACCATTGCTTCGTCAGCTAGTAATGGCGGTAAACACTTGAGGACAGGTTCATAGAGTTCGCTCTGATAAGGGGGATCAAAATAAACTAGATTAAAAGTATGTGGTGGTAATTTGGGCAAAACTTTGATTGCATCACCTTTAATTACCTGAAATTTTTGTTCGTCTTGGGCGATCTTTTGCCAGTTCTCATTGACAATGCGACAAGCGATCGCTGATAGTTCAATTCCCACAACTTGCTTGGCTCCCCTAGCAAGGGCTTCTGCGCCCATTGCGCCCGAACCCGCGCAAATATCTAACCAGTTAGCATTTTTAACTCGCCCTTGCAAAATATTAAAAACAGCAGCCCTTACTTTGCTTGAAGTTGGACGGGTTGCTAAGCCAGCTAATGTTTTGATAAGGCGATCGCCATGAATACGAATTGACATTTACGGTTTGCTGTAGGTTTGAGTAGCTCACCTTACGCAGAATTTCCTAAGACCCTCACCCCTAGCCCCTCTCCCATTAAGGGAGAGGGGAACCAGAAAACTAATATTGCTCCCCTTCTCCCCTCGTGGGAGAAGGGGTTGGGGGATGAGGGGACTATCTTCGCTCTGCGTAAGGTGAGTGAGTAGTATAAAAGAATTTTCAAAAGTGCCGCTTCGCAGCACTTTTGAGATACAAACCTAAAAGATTAGTTGCGCCGCAACTAATCTTTTGAGACTTAATTTTAGATGGAGAAGGTAGGAATGATTGAGTTTGCGGTAAACGGCACATTAATGCGTGGATTAGAGCTAAATCCTAATTTACAAAAAGTAGGGGCAACTTTTGTTAGAGAAGATGTGACTGCCCCTATTTATCGGCTGTGGACGATCGCCGATCGCCATCCTGCGATGCTGAGAGTCAGTGAAAATGGACAAGCGATCGCTCTAGAAATTTGGTCAATCACCGCCGATGCACTTGGCACAGTTTTAATGTCTGAACCTGCGGGATTGTGTATTGGCAAAGTTGTTTTAGCCGATGGGCAGGAAGTTTTGGGTGTACTGGGCGAACCTTTTTTATGCGAGGGACAAACTGAAATCACTAGCTATGGGGGATGGCGAGCTTATACCGCTAGCCAAGAGGCAAACTAACTGTAAAGGCAGTCCCCTGACCGACCTTGCTCTCGACATTGATTTTACCTTGATGGCTCTTGGCGATCGCCTGTGCGATCGCCAACCCCAGTCCTGAGCCACTAGTAGAAATGCTTCCAGATTTGGAGCTAGATTTGTTAGCTTTTTGGGGTTGATAGCGATAGAACCGTTCAAATATTTGGGATAGCTCAGCTTCAGGAATGCCGATGCCAGTATCTTTGATTTGGATTTGAGCTTGATTTTGGGAAGTAACAGATTGCGCGGCGATTTGGACTAGTCCAGCCTTGGGCGTGTAGGCGATCGCATTGCTGACAAGGTTAGTAAATAAGCGTCCTAGTTGATCGCGATCGCCAACAATTAAGATCTTAGGATCTGAATTAATTAACTCCAAACTGATTTCTTTTTGCTGAGCGATCGCCCTTTGTTCTTCACCGACTTCACTCAAGATCTGCCACAAATCACAAACTTCTCGCCTCTGATTAGTTAACCCTCCGTCATTCCTTGCCAAAAACAATAAATCTTCAATTAGCTTTCCCAATCGCCGCGTAATTCTTTCTATGGTTTCTAGCTGCGATCGCTGAAATTCTTGATCGAGACTGGGATCATCAAGAGCAACTTGGGCATTAGTTTGAATCACGGCGATCGGGTTGCGAAGCTCATGGGAAGCGTCAGCCGTAAATTGCTTGAGCCTTTGATAAGACTGGTCTACAGGTTCCATCGCTAGCCCTGCAAGCCACCAACCACACAGCGAAACCACAATTACCATCAGCGTTGTGCCGATCGCCAAATCTAGAAATAGCTGCTCCACTGGTTTGGTGACCTCAAACCAAGGGTGACTGATGCGTAAATAACCCAATAGCTGGTCATTAATCACGATTGGCTCAGTCATCTGCCGCAAAGGTTCCGCTTCGGTCAAATGCACAGTCCGATACACTGGCTGCAAAATTTCTTTTTCTCGCTGTTGCAATGGTTCGACATTGGCGTTAGTTGACCAAAGTACCGCACCACTAGCAGCGAACCAGTCGATATCAATATGGTCAGCATCAATCTCTTGGGTATTTGCCGAGAAGTTTTGACTAAAATCTGACTCTAGATCGATCAAATTAGAACGAATTAGCGATCGCTCAATTACTTCCGCAACGTGATCAATCGTGTCATCAATGCGATCAATCAAAGTTGTCTGCACATACAGATAAAATCCTGTCGCAAATACAACTAACAAAATCGCCGTCACAATCGCATACCACAGTGCCAAGCGACGGCGCATTGATTGAAACACAGGGTTAGGTGAGAATGTCATAGAGGTAGATAGGCATAATTAAATATAAAACCAATATTAAAAGCTGTGTCGCACGCGCAGCGTGCGACACAGCTTTTAATATTGGTTTTTAATATTCAAATTTTTCCAAAATAGTCAGGAGTCGATCCTGACAAGATTTAGGAATCAAGTCACTTAGAGGAATCTCCCGTTTGCCACCACCGATCGCAATCATTTTGCTTTCCAACACCTTGGCAACATCAGCAGATGTAACTCCATCGGGTATTTTTTGATAAAAGATTTCGGCTAGATCAGTATGTAAATGTGCATCATTTAAGTACAAATGCCACTTAGCAATATCAATGTATACATCTTCAGCGATCGCGGCGGCTAGTTGTTCTATACGTTCTGAGGTGCTCATTTTCTTAATTTTCAGTAATGAAGTGCTAGGCGTAGCTTAGCACTTCATTACTGAAAATTAAGAAGCAAGTTGCGGCGCGAAGCGCTGCAAATCGCTTCTTGGTTTTGTGTCCTAACAAGACTGACTACGGCTATAAAAGCCAAAAGCTATTAGCCTATAATCTTATATTAATCCTTAGCTAAGAGTTAATTATGGTAGCCATCACCGAAGAGCGATCGCTTTCCAGCGCAACTGACGCAGAGATAATCTACCCCACATCAGACGGTGAACCCTTAGCAGAAACACAGGAACATAGTTGGGCAATCCTAATTACCCTGAGTATTTTCTCGCAGTATTTAAAAGGTAGGCAGGCTGTCGTTTTTGCAAATCAGTTTTTCTATTACATTGAGAAAAAGCCTATGGCAAGGGTTGCTCCTGACGTGATGGTGGTCTTCGACATTCCTGTAAAGCTCTATGGCAACTACAAATTGTGGGAAGGGCAACAAACCCCCGCGATCATTTTTGAGATGACATCCGCAGGGACAAAAGCAACTGATTGGAACTTCAAAAAGATGCTGTACGAGCAGCTTGGGGTACAGGAGTACTGGATGTTTGATCCCTATGGCGACTGGATTCCAGAACAGTTGCGTGGCTATCGCTTAAATGATGAAGGCTTATACAAACCGATTACAGACAAATGCAGCGAAGTCTTGCAGTTGCGCCTTCAGACCGAGGGCTATTTGATCAGCTTTTACCGATTAGATAATAATCAAAAGTTACTTACTCCTGATGAGTTGCTACTAGCTTCACAGGAAGCTAATAGGCAAGCTGAAGAATCTGAACAAAGGGCGCAATTAGAAAAAGCCAGAGCCGATCGCCTCGCTGAAAAATTGCGTCAGTTAGGAGTTGAAGCTGTTGACTGATGTTATGCAGAGCGAAGATCTGCCCTCATCCCCTTCTCAGCCGCTAATCTTTCACTGGGAAGGGAGTATGTCAATTAAAAAGAGAGTATTATGTAAAGTATTGTAAACAAGTCAGAGATAAGCTGTTAAGTAAGATGCAAAACAAAGTCGCATTGTTGGTGGGCGCAACTGGTGGTATTGGTTCTGCGCTAGCCCCTAAATTGGCTGAGGCGGGGGCGAAGTTGGTCTTAGTCGCACGCGACAGAGCAAAGTTAGAAGAATTAGTTCATAACATTGAAGACGACTACGAATCCGAGGCGATCGCTATTCCTACGGACATTACTAAATATGACCAAGTAGAAGCAATGGTGCAACAGGTGATCGCCCATTATGGACAGATTGACATATTAGTGAATGCGGCGGGGGCAGGCGTAATGAAGCAGTTCCTTCGCATTGAGCCACAGGAAATTGATCAAATGCTTGATCTAAATTTGAAGGGAAATTTTTATACCAGTCAAGCAGTTGCCAATGTCATGAAAGATCGTAAAGTTGGTCATATCTGTAATGTAATTGGTATTCTCGGTAAGCACCCGATGGCGATGGCGGCGGCATATTGTGCATCCAAGTTCGGTGCTGTCGGATTTAGCAAATGTATGGCTGATGAGTTGCGTCGATTGGGAATCAAAGTCACTCTGTTTTATTTTGGGGGAATTGATTCACCATTTTGGGATAATGTCAGCTTAAAAGTTGACCGCAGCAAAATGCTAACACCTGAGACAGCCGCCAATGCGATTATGTTTGCTCTCTCGGCAGATCCGATGGCTGTGCCTATGGAAATTAACATTCAACCTGAAAGCCATTTGTTCTTTTAAAGGGTTTGCAGCAATGCAAGTTTTACTTAGAACATAAACCCAGAAGCGAGTTGCGGCGCTTTACGCCGCAACTCACTTCTGGTTTGTACGAGCTTACAGGAGGCTTCGGCTTCGCTCAGCCAGAATATATTCTGGCTG